>JAEMTW010000026.1 GCA_016462095.1 Thermoleophilia bacterium | reverse complement strand
GACGATCGTGACCGTCATGGTGATCGGCTCGCTCGGCATGTCGCGACCATCGCGGTCGACACCGGAGATCGCGTCAGCAATGTCGAGACCCTCGATGACGTTGCCAAAGACGGTGTGCTTGCCCTTCAGCCAGTTGCAGTCGGGGGCCGTCACGATGAAGAACTGCGAGCCGTTGGTGTTCGGCCCGGCGTTCGCCATCGCGAGCTTGCCGCGGTCGACGTCGTGGGAGTTCTGCTCGTCCTCGAACTTGTAGCCCGGGCCACCCGTGCCCGTGCCGTCCGGGCAGCCGCCCTGGATCATGAAGTCGGGGATGACACGGTGGAAGATCAGGCCGTCGTAAAAGCCGTCACCGGCGAGCTTGGTGAAGTTCTCTACGGTCTTGGGGGCATCATCGGCGTAGAGCTCGATGACGATGGTTCCCATGCTGGTCTCCAGATTGGCGCGAGTTGCCACGGAAGGCCTTTCATTCGAAGGTGAAGTGGCAGCGTAGTGGGGTCGAGGCCACAGAGGAGCAGACAACCGGTAACACTTTGGTGACATGTTTCGTTACGCCTCTCATCTCGCCCATGACGTCGACGCCGAGATGGCCGTCAACCGCGCCGCCGATCAGATCGAAACGGCGCTCGAGGGGGTCGAACCGACACTAGTCGTCGTGCTGGCTTCGGATCATTTTCGCGATGAGGCCGACGCTGTGCGTCGCGCCGTGATTGAGCGTTTTCCCAGGGCACAGGTGGTGGGTGCGGTGATTCCTGGTGGCGTGATTGGTGTCGGCGAGGAGACCGAGCAGGAGGCCGCGATTAGTCTCTGGGCTGGCGTACTCCCACGCGATCAGATCGAAGTGATCGAGCTGGAAGATGCCAACGACCTGCCGGCTGGTGCTGGCGTGGTCGTGATCTTTGCGGATCCGTTTACTGCACCAACCGATCGTTTTCTCCCCACGGCAGATGCGCGTGGCATCAGCCTGGTGGGTGGTTTTACCGGCGGAAGCTCCCCCGGTGCTGCCCGCCTGATTACCTCGGAGCGCATCTTGACGGAGGGTGCAATTGGGATTCGGATCGATGTGCCAGGAGTCGCCACGATCGTTTCGCAGGGTGCCCGACCAATCGGGGGCGATCTTGTGGTGACGGCCGCGGAAGGCAATGTCGTGCTGGAGCTGGCAAGCAAGCCTGCGGTCGAGCAACTCCATGCCGTCTTGGGTGCCCTCGATCCGGAAGATCTTCATCTCGCCCGTGTTGGGTTGATGGCAGGAATCGTGATTGACGAGAACCGACCCGACTACGACGTCGGCGATTTTCTGGTGCGAGGCCTGCTGGGTATCGAGGCCGAGAGTGGTGGCCTTGCGATCGCAGCAGAGCCGCGCGTGGGGCAGACCTTTCGGTTTCACGTGCGCGATGGCACTGGTGCCGACGCCGATCTCCGACGGGTGATTGGCCTTGCCGACCCTAACGTCGGTGCCGCCTTGATCTTTGCCTGCACCGGCAGGGGGCGCCGCATGTTCGAACAGCAACACCACGATGCTGGGGTGATCGCCGAGCTCCTCAACGTACCGCTTGCGGGCGGTTTTTGTCAAGGCGAGCTTGGCCCGATTGCCGGCACCAATCATGTTCACGCTTTCACAGCGACGATGGTGACGTTTCCGCTCTAGCGCGGCGCTTGAATACGTCGGCGTGTCGTGTAAATATTTATTTGGAAAGTGATTCTTAGTTTCAGTTGCAGGATACCTCTCTTTTGTGTAAGATTAGTGACACGGCGGTAGAAATACCCCAACTCAGTCCACTGTCTCATTGAGAAGAATTTCATCCTATGCGCCCATCGAAGCAAGCTACAACAGCTCTGCCACTGTTTCTCGAGTCGGTGCGCGTCGCCGACCGAGCACTCTTGGACGTGGCTCGAACTCACCGCCTCCGTCCCATGGAGGCGTACCTGCTGCTGATCCTGCTCGACGAAGAGGGGCCCGTCAGCACGGCTCTGATTGCTGCACGAATCGCGGCATCGTCGAGTCAGGCCAAACAACTCGCACTGGCACTTCAGTTACGCGGTCTGGTTACGCGTCGTGGTCGCACTGGGTTGACAGAGTTGACGAGTGAGGGTCGCCAGGAGGCCAACGAGCTTGCCACTGAGGTTGGGCAAGTCCTTCAGCAGCGACTGAGTTCTCTGGATGTCCTCACTGTGGTCAAGGCCGTCATCGCCTAAGACGCGAGGGCTGCGCGCGCCGCAGCCTCGAGTTCGGCCGGTGTAACCGACCCCTCGAACTTAGCGGTGATAGTGCCCTGCGCATTGACGACGAATATCCACGGCTCCGTTGGGAGCGCCCACGCGAGCACCCAGGGCGCGACACCCTTTGAGGGATTGAGATCGGTGTAGATCTCTGCGTGAACGAAGGCCATCTTCGTCCCCTGCAGTGACCGCTGGATGTTGCGGGTGATGTCCACAACGGGCCCACAGAGGCGGCTGGTGCAGAATTGTGGTGTTGCGAAGGCAACGACAAACGGTCGCTGCGCGGCTAAGAGGTCTGGGATTGAGTCACGCAGCAGTGTCAAGTTAAGCGGGCGTGCTGTGCTGATCTTGGTGCCATCCCCACCAACATCCTTGAGCGTCGGTGTTCGTGCGGTCGGGGCGGCTGCACCGACCGCGGGCGTGACCTCCTTCGGCAAGATGCTGAACTGATTCGAAGCAACCACGGTCTTGCCGGCGACCTTCATCGTCACCACGGCAGTCCACGCGCCGGCTGCCGGTAGTGGGACTTCCGCGGCAACCATGATCGTCTCTTCATCTTCCAGTTCGAAGGTGATGCCCGCTCCTTTCAGTGAAAGCTGCTGGACGGGATACGGGCCGAGCGCGGGTGAGGTGGCCGTGGCGCCAAGGTAGAGCTGAGCGGTGCCGCCGTCGGGGTGGAGAATCTTGCCGTCCTTTTGGGCGACCTGGAACGGGATCCGAATCGTCTTGCCCGTGGCAAAGTCGGTGCCGCCGAGCACGATCAGATTCGATGTCACGACCGTCGAGGCATCTGGTGTGCCAGCGATGCGGGCCAGCGTCGGCTCGGCCGTGGGCGACGCAGACTGCTGAGAGCCGCCACAGGCAACCAGCACGGCCGCGCAGGCGATCAGGAGCAGAGTGGAGCGAACGGCGACTCGGGACACGCCTCGCAGCGTACCCCGAGTCGCCACGCTCTTAGACCTCTTGGGCCTTTTTACGGGCCTGGGACACAAATGGCATCATCGAACGAAGCTCGGCACCAACGGCTTCGAGCTGGCTCTCGGCGGCCCGCATGCGCAGCATGCGCATCGTCGTGCCGCCCGTCTGCTTCTCGAGAATAAACTCGCGGGCGAACTCGCCACGCTGAATCTCGCCGAGGATCTCGCGCATCGCAGCCCTGCTCTCGGCACCAATTACGCGGGGTCCGCGCGTCAGGTCGCCGTACTCGGCCGTGTCGGAGATGGAGTAACGCATCCAGTCCATGCCGCCTTCGTAGAGCAGGTCGACGATCAACTTGAGCTCGTGGAGCACCTCGAAGTAGGCGATTTCGGGGGCATAGCCCGCCTCGACCAGCGTCTCGAAGCCAGCCTCGATCAATGCCGTTGCGCCGCCGCAGAGGACAGCCTGCTCACCGAAGAGGTCGCTCTCGGTCTCTTCGCGGAACGTGGTCTCGATGACGCCGGCACGGGCGGAGCCGATCCCGATCGCCCACGCCATGGCGATCTGCTTCGCATCACCGGTGGCGTCATTCTCGACGGCGATCAGTGCCGGCACGCCCGCACCTTCGGTGTAGAGACGACGGACGAGGTGGCCGGGGCCCTTCGGGGCGACCATCACGACGTTGGCGTCGGTCGGAGCCTCGATCTGGCCGAAGTGGATGCAGAAGCCGTGCGTGAAGAGCAGCGTGGCGCCTGGCTTGACGAGATCCTTGACCGTGGAGCGCCAAAGCTCGGCCTGGATGTGGTCGGGGACCATCATCGCGATGACGTCGGCGTCCTTGCAGGCGTCAGCCGGCGTCTGGGGTGTCCAGCCATGGCTCTCGGCACGTGCCCAACCCTCAGAGTTGGGGCGAACGGCGACCGTTACGTCGGCGCCGGACTCGCGTAGGTTGAGCGCATGTGCGTGGCCCTGCGAGCCGTAGCCCAGAACGACGATGCGCTTGCCTTTGAGTGCTCCGAAATCTCCATCGGACTCGTAATAGAGCGTTGCCATGCGGATTCTTCCCTCTCGCTTGAAGTCAGTCGGCGCAATGCGCCGTTGCGGAAATGTACGTCGGTCTGGGGTTTCGTGGCCCCAGTTACCCGAGGATGTTCAGTTTCGGTCGTGCAGCCTCGTTCGCGATTGAGGCACGGGTCATTGCCACTCGGCCTGTGCGGACAGCCTCGACAATCTCGTACGGGGAGAGCAATTCCTCGAGCGCGGCGAGGCGATCGGGATGCTCGACGCACTCGAGCAGGAGCGTCGTAGCGCCTGCGTCGACGACGCGAGCGTTGAAGACCTCGGCCATCCGCATGATCTCGAGCCGGTGCTCTGCCTCGGCCCTGACCTTGATCAGGAGCAGCTCGCGCTCGATCGCCGAATCGGGCTCGACCTCGAGCACGTCGATCACGTCAATCAACTTGTCCAGTTGCTTGACGACCTGCTCAACGGAATGACGCGTGCAATCGACGCGAATCGTGATGACCGAGCGATCGGTACGCTCCGTCGGTCCGACGGCGAGGCTCTCAATGTTGAAGCCACGCCGCGAGAACAGACCACAGACGCGCGACAGCACGCCTGGTCGGTTCTCGACCAAGACGCTCAGTGTGTGGTGTCCGGGTGTTGCCATCAGACGCCCTCCTCAACCCACTCATTGTCCCAAACCTGGTCGATCATCTCGTGGGACGCAGCGCCTGCAGGCACCATTGGATAGACCTTCTCGTCGTGGTCGATCCGGAAATCGATCACGGTCGGACGTCGCTCGGCAATTGCCTGCTCGATCACAGCATCGACCTCGGCCTCGGTCTCGGCCCGCAAGCCAAGGCAGCCGTAGGCCTCGGCGAGCTTGACGAAGTCGGGAATTGTGCCGAACAGATTCGTCTCGGAGAAGCGCTCGTCGTGGAACAACTCCTGCCATTGACGCACCATCCCGAGCCAGCCGTTGTTCATCACGGCGTGGATCACGGGTACGTCGTAACAGATTGCCGTCGCGAGCTCTTGCGAGGTCATCTGGAAGCAGCCGTCACCGTCGAAGTTGACGACGTAGGCGTCGGGACAGCCCTGCTGGGCACCGATCGCAGCGGGAGCACCAAAGCCCATCGTGCCCAGGCCACCCGAGGTCAGCCAGCGTCGCGGACCATCGATCGAGAGGAATTGCGCTGCCCACATCTGGTGCTGGCCGACACCCGTCACCCAGATCGCATCCTTGCCCTTGAGGGCGCGGTCGAACTGCTCGATGATGTACTGCGGCTTCAGTTTCTCGCCCTTCATGTAACGGAAGGGGTTCTCCTTGCGCCAGCCCTGGACGTCGGTCAGCCAGTCACGCTGGTCGGCGAGCCGCTCGGCATTCCTCGTCTCGACGACAGCCTCGCGCAGCGCGGGCAGCGTGCGCTTAAGATCGCCGAGCAGGGTCACATCAGCACGACGGTTCTTGGAGATCTCCGCAGGGTCGATGTCGAAATGGATCACCTTTGCACCGGGTGCGAAGGCATCGAGCTTGCCCGTCACGCGGTCGTCAAAACGCGCACCGATCGTGATCAACAGGTCAGAACGATGGATCGTCCAGTTGGCGTACTTCGAGCCGTGCATGCCAGGCATCTGCACCGACAGTGGGTGGGAGTCGGGGAACGCACCCTTGGCGAGCAGTGTCGTCGTGACCGGTGCCTGCAGCGTCTCGGCAAAGAGGATCAGATCCTCTGAGGCCTCGGCGTTGATGACGCCTCCGCCGACGTAGATGACGGGGCGCTTACTCTGAGCGATCAGGGTTGCGGCCGCCGCGATGCTGGCCGGCACATCCGGGAACTCCGTGCTGTAGCCAGGCAGCTCGATCGCCTCAGGATAGGAGAAGTCAAACTCGGCTTGCTGGAGGTCCTTCGGAACGTCGACCAGTACCGGGCCGGGGCGGCCTGTGCTCGCGATATGAAAGGCCTCATGGAGCGCACGCGGGATGTCCTCGACGGTCTGGACCAGAAATGAGTGCTTGACGATCGGCATCACGATGCCTGTGATGTCGGCCTCTTGGAAGGCGTCGGTGCCAATCAGGTGCGTCGGCACCTGACCGGTGATCGCGACCAGCGGGGTCGAGTCGAGGAACGCATCGGCGATTGGCGTGACGAGGTTGGTCGCGCCGGGGCCGCTCGTTGCGATGCAGACGCCGACCTTGCCGGTCGCACGCGCATAGCCTTGCGCCATGTGTCCAGCGCCCTGCTCGTGTCGCACGAGCACGTGTTGGATCGTGTGGTCACAGCGCATAAACGCGTCGTAAAGCGGCAGGATGGCTCCGCCGGGGATGCCCCAGCAGATCGTCACATCTTCGGCTTCGAGCGAGCGGATAATCGCCTCTGCACCGGTCATTCTGCCGGTGCGCTTGCGTGCCTTATCGAGAGCGGATTCGCTCATGTCGTCACCTCGCGGTTCTGGATCAGCGCCGCAATGGCAGCGCCGACCTCGTCAGTAGTTGCCGAACCGCCGAGGTCCGGAGTGGTGGGGCCATGCTCAAGGCAATGGATAGCGGCGGACTCGATGGCGTTGGCCGCCTCGGTCTGGTCGAGATCGCGCAGCATCATCGCCACGGTCAGGATCATCGCGGTGGGATTGGCAATGCCCTTGCCGGCAATGTCTGGCGCCGAGCCGTGGATTGCTTCGTAAAGACCAGGTCGTGCAGCGCCAAGCGACGAGCTCGGAGCCAGGCCAATGCCGCCCGAAATGCTGGCAGCGAGGTCGGAGAGGATATCGCCAAACATGTTCTCAGTCACGATCACGTCGTAGGCCAGCGGCTGCTCAATCAGCTTCATCGCCATCGAGTCAACGAGTTGGTGCGACAGCTCGACGTCCGGATAGTCCGGTGCGACGCGCTCGATCACGACGTTACGCCACAGCTTCGAGCTCGACAGAACGTTTTGCTTGTCGACCGAGCAGACCTTGCCCCGGCGTGTGCGCGCGAGGTCGAAGGCGTAGCGAGCCACGCGCTCGACCTCTTCGACGGAGTAGCGGCAGGTATCCATGCCCGTCTCGGCCGTCAGCTCCTTCGGACCAAAGTAGAGGCCACCCGTCAGCTCGCGGATGATGATCATGTCGAGACCGTCGACGAGTTCGTCACGCAGCGGCGAGCCGATCTTCTTCGTCCACTGGCGGATCGGCCGGATATTGGCGAACACCTTCAGTTCGGCACGCAGAGCCAAGAGGCCCTGCTCCGGGCGAATTTCGCCCGTGTCCCACTTGGGGCCACCGACCGCACCCTTCAAGACGGCATCTGCCAACGGCAACGCTGCCCGCGTCTCGGCCGGGAATGGATCGTTGTGCGAGTCAATCGCATTGCCGCCGAACGGATGCTCCGTCAGCTCGGCAGAAAAGCCGTAGACATCCCCAGCAACGGCGAGGACCGACAACGCAACGCGAGTGGTCTCTGGGCCAATTCCATCTCCGGGGAGGACTGCGATCTTCAATGTCGTGGCTCCGTTCTACGCGCGTTGTCGTTTAGATAGTGTCGCGGACTATCGAGTTTGGTGTGCCCGCTGCTGCGAGCGACGCGGCGCGCAGGTAGGCCTGAGCGGCCGCTTCGGTGATGTCGGGGGCGACCGCTTGGCCGGTGTAGGTCTGACCATCCAGTTCCAAGACGACGCGGACATCGCCGAGGGCATCCTGGCCGCCGGTCACTGCATTGACGTTGAACTCACGCAGCGTCGCGGTCGTCGCGGCAATCTCCGCGAGTGCCTTGAAGGCCGCATCGATCGGACCATCGCCCTCGCCGGTTGCCGTGTGGAGCGTCTCGCCCTCGCGGACGGACACCTCGGCCTGCGAGGTCTCGCCGGTTGCGGTGCGCAGCGCCAGGCGCTCCAGCACGAAGCGCTCACTCGTGTCGCGGGACTGGTCATCGAGCAGCGCCTCGAGGTCGAGTGCCGAGATGTTCTTCTTGCGATCGGCGACCTCTTTGAAGCGCGTGAAGGCTCGCTTGAGGTCTTCGCCCTCGACGACGTAGCCCATGTCGGCATACGCCTTCTGCAGAGCGTGGCGACCCGAGTGCTTGCCCAGGACGAGCTCGTTGTGAGCAAGTCCGATCGACTCGGCATCCATGATTTCGTAGGTACGACGGTTCTTGAGCACGCCGTCCTGATGAATGCCGGCCTCGTGGGCAAACGCGTTTTTGCCGACGATTGCCTTATTCGGCTGCACGGGATAGCCGCTGAGGCGCGACACGAGGCGGCTGGAACGCGCAATCTCGCGCGTCTCGACACCGGTCTCGAAGCCATAGAACGCCTTACGCGTCCGCAGCGCCATCACGACCTCTTCGAGCGCGGAGTTGCCTGCGCGCTCACCAATGCCATTGATCGCAACCTCGACCTGACGCGCACCTGCCTGCACGCCTGCCAGTGAGTTTGCGGTCGCCAGACCAAGATCGTTGTGCGTATGGACGCTCAGGGTTGCCTCGTGCAGCTCGGGCACGTTGGCGTAGAGCGTCTCGAGAATCTCCATGTACTCGATCGGGGTCGTATAGCCCACGGTGTCGGGAATGTTGATCGTCGTGGCGCCTGCGGCAAGCGCCACACGCACAACCTCGGCCATAAACTCGGGACGCGAACGGGTCGCGTCTTCGCACGAGAATTCGACGTCAGAGACCATCGTGCGCGCATAGGTAACCGCGTCGCGTGTCTGCTCGAGCACCTGCTCGGGCGTCATCCGCAGCTTGTGCTCCATGTGCAGATCGCTGGTGGCGATAAAGACATGGAAGCGTGGCGACTCGGCATCTTTGAGCGCCTCCCACGAGGCGTCGATATCGGCCTGTTGCGTGCGATTGAGCGACGCGATCGTGCAGCTGCGCACATGCTGGGCGACGAGACCAATGCCCTTGACCTCGCCCGGGGAGGCGATCGCAAAGCCAGCCTCGATGATGTCCACGCCGAGGCGCTCAAGCTGGCGGGCGATCTCCAGCTTCTCTTGGGCATTCA
The DNA here is from genome assembly GCA_016462095.1 of Thermoleophilia bacterium. Taxonomy (GTDB): domain Bacteria; phylum Actinomycetota; class Thermoleophilia; order Gaiellales; family F1-60-MAGs149; genus F1-60-MAGs149. The sequence continues at coordinate 4,451 of JAEMTW010000026.1, read as the reverse complement.
GGCTAATCCCAGGCGACTGCTCACCGTCACGCAGGGTGGTATCAAAAATCTTGACGTAGTTGCTGCTATCCGAAGTGCTCATCGTGCTCCCTTCCGAAAAGTGGTGCGACATCGCGCACCTGTCCTGTGGTTTTGTCGTTGTCTGCGCTGGGCAAGCAGCGCGTAAGCCAAAGCAATCCCCTTAGCGGGGAAGGAGGCCGACAAGAAGGACGAGCGGAAGTGTGGGCGCGGACGCCACGACCCCATGGCCGCTGGTGGAAACCAAGCGGCCGAGAGTCCCTTCGTGCATGAGCGGCATCGTGCGCATCGCCTCGCAGTGTAGCCATTGCGCGGGTGCTGGTCAAAGTGGAAGGTGCGACCACCTATGGTTGTCACATGGAGCTGCTCCACCTGCGCTCTCCCCGGCGAATCGCTTTCGCTCGTCTGATCCTCGCCGGAGTGGGTGGTTTCTTGGCGCTTGGAGCCAGTTATGCGATCGTGCCGCCGCTGGTCAAGGGCGAATTGGGAGGCACGGATGTGATCGTCGGCTGGACGATTACCGTCTTTGCCGTCGCGGCCTTGCTGGCCCGTTTCAGTGCGGGGCTCGGCATCGATCGCCGGGGTGCGCGACTTGTCTATGCCGTTGGGTTTGGCTTTATTGCGCTCGGTGGAGCGCTCTTCTTCGTCGCGCAGGACGATTCGGTGCTGTATGTGGCACGGGCACTGCAGGGCATCGGTCAGGCATGCATGTTTACCGCCGGGTTGACGTGGGCGGTCTACCTCGCGCCAGCGCATCGTCGAGGCCAAGCGATTTCGCTGTTCGGCCTCAGCGTCTGGGCTGGTCTGAGCCTTGGTCCAGTCGCCGCACAACTCTTGATCGACCACGTCGGGCTGTGGGCGGCAGAGTGGTTGCTCGTGCTCGCACCAATCCTGGCGCTCGTTTCGATGATCGGGATGCTCGGACCACCGGTGCATTCCGAATCGGCAGGAATGTCGTTACCCCGCGAGGCGTTCCGCCCCGGTCTTGGTCTGATGTTCGGCGGCGTGGTGATGGCCGCGATTGTTGGCTTCGCCGTCCTGACCTTCGACTTTCGTGATGGCGGAGGTGGCGCCTACGTGATTGGCGCCTATGGTGCAGCGACGTTCATTGGCCGGATCGTGCTTGGGCACCTGCCCGATCGGCTCGGGTCATACCGCACCGGCGTACTGGCTTTCATCTTTGCGCTAATCGGTATCAGCATCATCGGAATTGCTCCCACCTGGTGGCTGGCCTGCGTCGGAGCCGTCATCTGTGGCGCCGCCTGGTCGTTGCTGTTCCCGGCACTCGCATTGATGGCGATCGACCGCACGCCCGCTCATCGGCGTGGCGCGGCGCTGGCTGTCTACACGGCTGGCTTCGACCTCGGCTTTGCGGTCGCCGGACCCTTGATGGGCAACGTCGCGAATGTGGCTGGGTACGGCGCCGTCTATGCCGTCGCAGCGCTGTTCGCGCTTGGTGGACTCGTGCTGATTCTGCTCAGTAGGTCGGCGGCGACAGCAGCCGCCACCGACCCCACCTGAACAGTTAGCGGCGCATCTTCAGCATCAGGTCTTGCGCCTGGGGCAAGACCTTGTCAAAGACGGCAATCGCCTCGTCGATCTGATCACGCGTGGTGATCAGCGGTGGCGAGATCTGAATCGCCGGATCGCCACGATCGTCGGCGCGGCAGAGCAGGCCTTCGCTGAGCAGCGTCGGCGAGAGGAAGTCGCGCAAGAGGACGTTGCATTCCTCATCATTGAACGTCTCCTTGGTTGCACGATCCTTGACGAGCTCCATCGCCCAGAAGTAGCCCGCACCGCGGACGTCGCCAATGATCTCGTGGCGTTCCTTCAGGCCGAGCAACTGATCGCGCAGGTATGGCTCGTTCTGCCGGACATTTTCGATCACGCCCTCGCGCTCCATGATCTCGAGGTTCTTCAAGGCAGCAGCCGCCACGATTGGGTGGCCGCCGAAGGTAATGCCGTGCAAGAACATATGCTCGGTCTCGATCAGACGATCCGCAATCCGGTCGCCGAAGAGGACCGCACCCATTGGCTGGTAGCCGCTGGTGAGGCCCTTTGCGCACGTGATGATGTCGGGTTCGTACTCGTAGCGCTGGGCTCCGAACCACTCACCGAGACGGCCATAGCCACAGATCGTCTCGTCAGCGGCATGCAAGACGCCGTACTCCTTGCAGATCTCGCTGACGCGCTGGTGATACTCGGGGTGTGGCGTAAAGCAGCCGCCGGCATTCTGGACGGGCTCCATGATCACCATCGAGACGGTCGAGGGATCCTCGAACTCGATCACCTCAGCCACCTCGTCGGCGCACTTGAGGTTGCAGCCACCCTGGTCGGCGCAGTACTTGCAGCGATAGGGATTGGTTGGCTCGACGTGGCGAACGCCAGCCATCAGCGGCTCAAACGGCGTGCGGATGCTGGTGATGCCTGTCAACGAGAGGGCGCCGTAGGTGGTGCCGTGATACGCGATCTTGCGGGCAATCACCTTGCGTCGCATTGGCTCGCCACCCGCATTGTGATATTCGCGGGCCAGCTTGATCGCACCTTCGACACCTTCCGAGCCGCCCGACACGAAGAACGCGCGGTTGAGGCTATCCGGTGTGATTTCCGCGAGCTTCGTCGCGAGCTCGATCGCCTTCGGATGCGAGTAGGTCCAGTTCGTGTAGTACGGCAGCTCCATCGCCTGCTCGAGCATCGCCGTGCCGATCTCCTCGCCGTGCGAGTAGCCGATCTGGACGGTAAAGAGCCCGCTGAGGAAATCCATGTAGCGATTGCCGTTCGAGTCCTCGAGGAAGATATTGTCTCCCCGCACCATCACCGGGTGCTTATCCGGGTCGAACCCTGCCATCTGCGTGAAGTGAAGCCACAGGTGCTTCATCGCCATTTCTTGCAGTGTTGCGGTATCTATAGTCGCCATCAGTATCGCCTCCTGACTGCATAGTAAGGGACGTGACGGAGTGCTGCCTGTTCGGCTGCGTTCGACACGGCTATGCTGATCTCATTCTGAACGCCGCACCTGTGCGGCGAGGAGGCACACCATGGCGATCGATCAGGGAATTGGAATCAACACTGCGGCGCTACAGGCCGAGCGCGAGCGCTGGGTTTCGGCGTCGGTCTACACGCAGCCGATTTTTGCCGACCACGCGCACGGCGCACGCATCACCGACGTCGACGGTCGCGAATTCATCGACTTCGTCGGGGGCATCGGCTCGCTCAACTGTGGACACACGCCCGAGGCGGTTGTGACTGCGGTGCAGGAGCAGGCCGCGCGCTACATGCACCAGATGTACTCCGTCGTCCAGTACGAGGGCTACATCGAGGCCGTCAAGCGCATGGTTGCCTGCCATCCGGGTGAGGGGCCGTTCAAAGGTCTGCTGCTCAACTCGGGGGCCGAGGCCGTCGAGAACGCTGTCAAGATCGCGCGCTATGCGACGAATCGCGATGCGATCATCTGCTTCGATCAAGGCTTCCATGGTCGCACGTTGATGGGCATGTCCCTGACGTCGAAGCCGATGCCATACAAGAAGGGCATGGGGCCGTACGCGACCGAGATCTATCGCGCCCCCGCGCCGTACCTGTATCGCGGCATCACCACGGACGACGCGCTCGCTGGGTTCCGCAAGGTCCTCAAGAGCCAGATCGACCCGTCGCAGGTCGCCGCCATCATTCTCGAGCCGGTGCAGGGCGAGGGTGGCTTCGTGCCGATGCCGGCCGAGTTCATCCGCGGCGTCCATGAGATCTGCCAGGAGCACGGCATTCTCTACATCTCCGACGAGGTGCAGGCCGGCATGGGCCGCACGGGCACGCCGTCGGCAATCGAGCACTTTGGCGTCTCTCCGGATCTCGCGACGTGGGCGAAGTCGATGGGTGGGGGCATGCCGATCTCTGGTGTCACCGGCCGCGCCGATTTGCTCGACGCAGTCCATCCGGGTGGCCTTGGTGGCACGTTCTGTGGCAACCCTGTCTCGTGTGCCGCCGCGATCGTCGCGATGGACCAGGTGCTTGATCCGGCGTATCAGGAGCAGGCCAAGGCCTTCGGTGACGACCTGCGTGCGCGGCTCGACGCAATCGCTTCGCGTCACGAAGCTGTCGGCGACGTTCGTGGTCTGGGTGCGATGCTCGCGATCGAGCTCGTCAAGGATCGCGACACCAAGGAGCCAGCAGCCGAAGAGGTCGGCCGCATCGTCACCTTGGCGCGCGAACGCGGCCTGATCCTGATGGGCTCTGGCCTCTACGGCAACGCAATCCGCGTGCTCGTGCCGATGGTCGCTACCCAAGAGGATCTCGACGAGGGTTTCGCAATCCTCGAAGAATCGCTGGCCGACGCCTTCGCTGGTCGCTAAATCGTTGGCCGGCGCGTTCGCTGGTTGCTAGACCACCAATGTCCAGAAGGGGTCAGACCCGATCTGGACATTGGCTGACGAGCTAGCTCG
>JAEMTW010000001.1:6535-43039 GCA_016462095.1 Thermoleophilia bacterium | reverse complement strand
ATTGATCGAAGACGGCGCGCGCCAACACCAGACCATCCACCAGCGTGACCGTCACGCAGCACGGCGCACCACCTGCGAGTGTCCGCAGCGTGCGGCTCGCGCTCGACCCGTGCAGATAGAGCGTGTCCCCCACGCGGGCGTGCAGCGAGGGAATCACGTAGGGCTGGCCGTCGACCTCGATGCCGATGTGGCAGACGATTGCCTCGTCGAGAATCGCGTCAATCGTCGAGCGATCGTACTGGCCACGCTTTGGGAGGCGCTTGACGCGGGTGCGAGGAGTGGACATGACGTCACTCTAAGCAAACAAGAGTGCGGTGACAACAGCGCCCATGGCAAACCCCTCGCCGGGCGGCACGGTCACGTAGCCATCTGCACCGGCCAACGAGCGCAGAGCACCCGCCCGGCGGGCACACGGCGTCGCTGTTGGCATGTCCCCGTAGACGGAGTCGAGCTCGACCGCAACCATGCAGGTCGAGTCGTCGCGCCCACCAACAGCCTCAGCAAGCCGTACCTCGAGTGCTGGCCGGGGAGGGATAGCGCCCAAGAGTTCACCCAGCAACGGGCGCGCAAACAGCTCGTAGGTAAAGGCGGCCGAGACGGGATAGCCCGGTACCCCAATCACGGGTGTGGTGCCGACAACAGCCAGCAATACCGGATGGCCGGGCCGCACCGCGACGCCATCGACCGCGACCTCACCCAGCTCTTCGAGTACCTCGCGCGCATAGTCTCGGTGACCACGCGAAGAGCCCGCCACAAGCAGCACCAGATCGTTCGAGAGCACCGCGCGCATCACCTCTTCGCCCAGCAGCTTTGGGTCGTCCGGCACGCGTGGGTGCAGTGTGGCCCGCGCACCGTCCGCTCGTGCCTGTGCAATCAGCATCGGCCCATTCGAGTCGATCACGTGGTGGGCGTCGAGTCGCTCGCCCGATGAGCGCAGCTCGTCCCCGGTGGGAATTACCGCCACGCCAGGCTGACAGACCACGTCAACCACTGGCTGCCCTGCCGCCGCGATGAGCGCAACGTCGAAGGCACCGAGCCGTTGGCCGGCCTGGATCAGCACCTGATCGAGTGGAATGTCCTCACCGACTGGCCGCACATGTCGACCGGGCATGACCGTCTCTTGCACGAGCGCACCCGCCTCGTCGATTGTCACCTGCTCGCGCACGACAACAGCATCGAAGCCGTCGGGCACAGGTGCCCCCGTGTCGACCAGCGCGAAATCGGTCGGAGCAATGCGCGTGGGCGCACCCTCCGTGTCGCGCGCACGCACTGAGATTCCATCCATCGCAGCAACCCGCAGTGGTGGCGATGGACGGACTGCGCTGACTGGCTTCGCGGCGATGCGCCCAACCGCCTCGCCGACCGGCACGCGCTCGGAGGCAAGCGGCACCACGAAGGCTGCCTCGGCCAGCGCAGCGTGCCAGCGCTTCCAGGCCTCGGCTGGGTCTGGATCGTGGCTCACGAATCGACCGCGATGCGTTGCGTATGCGAGTAGACGTTGGCACGGTCGTCGCGCAAGAAGCCCACGAGCGTGACGCCGAGACGCTTGGCGGCTTGCACGGCGATGCTCGACGGAGCACCAACTGCGGCCACGATCGGAATGCCCGCGACGGCTGCCTTCTGGACGAGTTCGAAACCGGCGCGCCCCGAAACGAGTGCAACGGTGTCGTGCAGCGGTGACTGGCCCGCCATCAGTCGCGCACCAATCGCCTTGTCCATCGCGTTGTGCCGACCAATGTCCTCGCGCAGCTCGACGAGCGTGCCGGTGGGCGTAAACAGACCGGTCGCATGGATTCCACCAGTGCGGTCGAACTGGCGCTGCTTGGCGCGCAGCAACTCGGGCAATTCGAGCAGCGTTTCGAACGCCACCACAGGCCCCTCGGGCAGCGGTCGGCAGGCGACCTCGATCATGTCGATCGACGCTTTGCCACAGACCCCGCAACTCGACGAGGCGAACATGTTGCGCTGCAGCGAGGTCGCGTCAAACGGTTTCGTCAGCCGCACGGACAGCACGTTGTACTGCTGCTCGGCGTTCGCGACATCGGCGCAGTAGCGGATATCCGCGATCTCGCTCCCGTCGACCACGAACCCCTCAGTCAAGAGAAACCCGGCGGCGAGTTCGAAGTCGGCGCCGGGGGTGCGCATCGTCACGGCCACCTGGCTCAGTTCTTGACCGGGGCCACCAACGCGAATCTCGAGTGGTTCCTCGCCGGCCACGCGATCGCGCTTTTCGACCGGACGTTCGCCGCGCGCAAGGCTCAGCACGCCGACATCGGCGGTAGGTCCTGCAAGCGGTGGGCGGTCGGAGATGTCGATGATTGAGTCCAGGGAAAGCGTCCGGTTCAAGCATCCTCCCGCTGCGGGCGGCGGGCAAGGTGCATTCGTCAACCGGTTGATAGGCAGGGGCTATCATTGTCGCATGCAGCTGCGTCAACTGGAGTACGTCACCGCGCTGGCTCGCGAACGCCACTTTGGCCATGCCGCTGCCGCCTGTCATGTCTCGCAGCCATCGCTGAGTGCTGGTATCCGCAGCCTAGAAGCCGAGTTGGGTGTCCCGATCGTGATTCGTGGACGCCGCTATGCAGGTCTAACACCCGAGGGAGAACGTGTCGTAGCCTGGGCGCACCGCATCCTCGCCGACGCCGATGGCCTGCGCGAAGACCTCGCCTCGATGCAGGGCGCGGTCACTGGCCGCCTACGCCTCGGCGCCATTCCAACTGCACTGCCGATTGCCAGTGCGCTCTCGGCCGCCGTCACCGCACTCCACCCCGACGTCTCCGTGACCGTGCTCTCGCTCGCCAGCCGCGAGATCGAACGGCGCCTGCTCGAGTTCGAAATCGATGCGGGTATCACCTACCTCGATAACGAGCCACTCCGTGGCGTCCGCGCAATTCCCGTCGCCCAGGAACGCTACGTCCTCTATGCCCACAAAGACGATGCGATTGCCGCGCGCACCTCGCTGACCTGGCGCGAGGCCGCCGACCTCCCGCTCTGCCTGTTGACCGCGAACATGCAGAATCGGCGCATCATCGACACGGCCTTCACGACGGCTGGTACGGCGCCCTCACCGCGCGTCGAATCGGACGACATCGTGCCGCTCTGGGAGCACGTCGCCCACGGTCGTTGGTGCACGATCGGGCCGACCTCATGGATCGACGGAGGCGCGCTACCCGACTCGATCGTCGCGATCCCCCTGACCGACCCAACCGTCGAACAACGCATTGGCGTCGTCGTCCCCGACCGCGACCCGCTGCCGACTCTCACGCGCGCGCTCCTCGACGCCGCACGCACCACGACCTAGAGGTCGATGCGCGCCCCAATCGTGATCGTCCGCGACGACGGCATGCCAAAGAACTCTGTCGCCCCTTGCGAATGCTGATGGAGCATCGCGAAGAGCCTGAGCGGAATCTTTGCCAACCCCTTCGACACCACATTGATGCTGTCGCGCCCGACGAAATACGTGGTGGTCAACGGATCGATCTGACTCCCCAATGCGCTCTCACTCAGCGCACGTGGGATATCAGCAGCCTCAGCGAAGCCGTGCCGAAAGACGATATGCCAGATACCGGGCGCAACCTCTTCGACCTGCGTCTGCTCGGCCACCAGCGGCGTGTTGGCCGTCTCGACCGTGATCATGATGGTCTGCTCAAAAACTGTCTCCAGTACGGCGCACGTGGCAGCCAGCGTCCGCGGGACCCGATCGACCCGAGACGCAAGATGAACGCCAGTCCCGATCGTTCGGGCAGGTCCGGTGCGCTCCACGAGCTGCAGGTAGGCAGGGACATCAAGCGACATCTGCTCGATCGCGGCGAGCGCTTTGTCCCGGCTCCGTGTCCAGGCCTGAATGAGCAACAACAGAAGCGCTGCGATCAACAACGTGAACCACGCACCGTGCACAATTTTGGCAAGGTTGGCGCTAAAGAAGGCAACGTCGATGATTGCCATCGGCACGAAAATCGCAACGATTCGCCAGACAGGCCACTGCCATTGGTGCCGTGCCACGACCACGGCAAGGAGCGTCGTGCACAACAGCGTTCCGGTGACGGTCAAGCCGTAGGCATTGGCGAGGCGTGCGGAGGTTTCAAAGTTGAGCACCGTGCCGGCAACTCCGAGAAACATCAGCAACGTGACAATCGGCACCGTAATCTGGCCCCTGACCGTCTTCGAGGTGTGCAGCACGCGCATGCGCGGTATCCACCCAAGCCTCATCGCCTGTTGTGCGACCGTAAACATGCCCGAGATCACCGCCTGCGAGGCAATGATGGTCGCCAGCGTCGCGAGCACAATCATCGGGACGAGGAGTTGTGATGGCACGAGGAGGTAAAACGAATTCGTCGCTGCCGACGGATTCTCTAGAACGAGCGCGCCCTGGCCGAGATAGCAGAGAGTCAGCGCAGGGAGTACCACGACGAGCCACGAGGCAGCAATTGGACGGCGCCCGAAGTGACCCATATCGGCATAGAGCGCCTCGACTCCCGTGATCGCCAAGGTGACCGCGCCAAGCAAGACGAACGTCAGCAACGGATGGCGCACCACGAGCTCCGCCGCATAGAGCGGGTTGATCGCCGCCAGCACCTCCGGATTGCCAATGATTGCTCGCACACCAAGTGCCGCAATCGCAGCAAACCAGAGCACCATGATGGGGCCAAAGACATGACCGATCTTGCCCGTGCCAAATCGCTGGGCCAGAAACAAGACCGCCAGAATCGCCAGTGCAATGTCGTCCTCGAAGCTCGAGACGCCCGGCATCACCATCGAGAGTCCCTCAATCGCAGACAGCACCGAAATGCTCGGCGTCAAAATCCCGTCAGCCGCAAACAACGAGATCGCGAGCATGCTGATCGCAATCACCACGACGCGATGCCGTTGTTGCACGTACCGGAGTGCAAGTACGCCCAACGCAAGCGTGCCGCCCTCCCCCTCATTATCGGCCCGCATGATCACCACGATGTACTTGACCGTGACCACCAACACGAGCGTCCAGATGAACAACGAGAGGAGACCGAGCACCTCCTCCCGATTTGTACTGAGGCCAAAGACATCGTTGAAGGCAGCTTGAAACGCGTACAACGGACTCGTGCCAATATCGCCGTAGATGATGCCGATGGCGCCGAATGCGAGCAGGACGAGCCTGCCCTGAGGGACGTGACTCCCTGGTGTGGTCGAACCCTGATGAGAGGATTTCACAGTCAACAATCGGTTAGCAGCGGGCGGCGCAGTCTAGCGGCTCGTGAAGACAATGCACAAGACCCTCGCGCGGGGCGGTGACACTACGCCGAACTGGATTCCATGCGGGCGCCCATCGTGACGACGCTAAGTCGACAGACGGATCGCGCCGAGTAGTTGCTGAATCAGGAGGTGTCTCTCTGCCTCGCTCGGGTTGGGTGCGGAGCGCGCTCAAGCCCGCCGCCTGCCATATTTACGGGACTAGGGAAGGACCTCACGTGTTCGTCAATCGCACTCCACGCTTTGAACCACTCTCGGAAGACGCGCTCGATACCATCGACCGCGGCTGGAAGCGCCTTGTCTCCGAGCTCGGCATCACGTTTATGCACGAGCCGTCGCTCGAGCTGTTCAAGCGTGAGGGCCAACGGGTTGAGGGCGAAGTCGTCTTCTTCGATCCGGATTGGCTGCTGGAGCGCATCAAGACGACGCCGACCGAGTTCACCCTCCTGTCGCGCAACCCCGAGAAGAACGTCCAGTTTGGCAAGGACAACATGGTCTTCTGTACCGGCCAGTCAATGCCGTTCGTTGATGACGGCGTAACGCCACGTCGCGACGGCACGCTCGCCGACGCCGTCAAGTTGCTGCGTGCTGCCCAGATGACGCCCGAGATCGATACCCCGGGCTACCCGATTATCGAGTGCAATGACAAGCCCCTCGACTCGCGCCACCTCGACCTGCAGCTCGCCATGTACGAGAACACCGACCTCGCAGTTGGCGCCGCACAGATCCACGTCAACGGCGTGATCGACTCGATCGCGATGGCCCAGCTCGCGCTTGGTGGCTTCGACGTGCTCGAGCAGAACCCCGGCGTCTTCGGCACGATCAACGCCAACTCGCCACTCGTCTTCGATACGCGCATGCTGGAGTCGCTCTGGCTGTTGGCCGAGCGCAACCAGATCGTCAACATCACACCCTTCATCCTGATGGGCGCGATGGGTCCCGTCTCACTGCCGGCCGCCCTCGCTCAGCAGACCGCCGAGTCGCTGGCAGGCATCGCGCTCGTGCAGGCGATCCGCCCTGGCTGCCCCGCGATTATGGGTTCCTTCGTTTCGAACACGGATATGAAGTCCGGCTCGCCTGGCTTCGGTGGTCCCGAGGCCGCCTTGGGCATCCTCGCCACGGGCCAGATCGCACGCCGCCACAACGTCCTCTGGCGCGCCGGCGGTGGCGGCCTCAATGCGAGCCCCGCCGTCGATGGCCAGTCGGCCTTCGAATCGCTCAACACGATGTTGCCGTCGTTCCTCGCTGGTGCCAACCTCCAGTTGCACTGCACGGGCTGGCTCGAGGGCGGACTCGTCCACTCCTTCTCGAAGGTCGCGATGGACACGGAGATGCTGCGCCAGATGATCGCGCAGTTCACTCCCGTCGAATTTAGTGACGACACGCTCGCCTTCGGAGCCCACGAGGAAGTCGGCCACGGCGGCCACTTCTTCGGCGCCGCTCATACCCTCGAGCGGTTCCGCGACTGCTTCTATCGCCCCGAAGTCTGGACGACCGATAACTATTCGGCCTGGACGAAGAAGGAGCGACCCGACGCGACGAAGCGCGCACTCGCCAAGTGGGATGAGCTGCAGGAATCGTGGGAGGCACCCGAGCTCGACCCCGATCTGCACGCCGAGCTGAAGGCCTACACCGATCGTCGTCGCATCGAACTGGGTGACTAGGTTGACCCAGTGACAGTCCTACTCGGACTGTCGGCAGCGTTCACGTGGGCGTTCGCGAGCGTCTTCGTCCAAAAGTCGTCCCGACTCGTGGATCTCCGCTTGATGCTCGTCGTGATCGTGTTGATCAGCACGTGCGTGGTCGTCCCGGTTGCGTTGATCGTCGATGGCTTACAGGGTCCGTTCAACCTTCAAGCGCTCGGTCCCCCCGCGCTGGCCGGCATCGCAGGCAACATCGGCTTTTTGCTGATGGTGAAGGCGATGAAGGTCGGCAGCATCAGCGTCGTGGCGCCGATCATCGCAATCGAGGGTGGACTCGCGGCAGCCGTCGCGGTCGTGCTTGGTGAGCGCCCCTCGCCCGCGACGATCGCGCTACTCGCGCTTGCCGCCGTTGGTGCCGTGCTCGTCTCAATCGAACCAGGGCGACGGACGGCGAAGGGTGCCGGTTGGGCCGTGCTTGCAGCATTCGTCTACGCAGTCATGCTCGTGGCCATGGGGCACACGGAGCAACCGGCAATGACCTCGGCTGGGATTGCGCGCGTCGCGAGCCTCCTGACTGCGATTCCCTTGTTTCTGATGGTGCGTCAACTGCCGCCACGCCCGGCCATCAAACCGCTCCTCGCCGCTGGCACGCTCGACGCGGTTGGCTTCGCAGCCTTCGCCATCGCCGCCTCGCTTGGGCCGTTGACTGTGGCCTCCGTCACGTCGGCCCAATGGGCCTCGGCAGCAGCACTGATCGGCATCTTCTTTCTACGCGAGCGATTGCACATCAACCAATACGTTGGGATCGCCGTCACGATGCTCGCGGTCACGGGCCTTGGATTGCTGATCTAGCGTGACCGTACTCTTCGGACTTGTAACTGCGTTCGCCTGGGCGTTTGCAAACGTCTTCACCCAGCAGGTCACCCGCACCAAGACCAAGCCGGCGGTGATCATGTTCTGGGTGCTGATCGTGACGACGGCTGCGGTGTTACCGCTCGCCCTGATCGTCGACCACCTTGAGGGCCCCTGGACCATCGAGGCCCTCGCCTGGCCTGTCGCCGCCGGTGTGCTCGCTGATGTTGGGTTCTTTCTGCTCCTGCGTGCCTTGCGCAAGGGCAGCCTGAGCGTGATCGCCCCCATCATCGCGTTGGAAGGCGGCGTCGCAACGATCTTCTCGATCGCGCTCGGCGAGCGCCCATCCATGCTGATGTACGCGTTGATTGTCGTGGCGGTAATCGGTGCTGTGCTTGTCGCGTTGGAGCCGGGACGCCGCACTGCGGCCGGTGCCCCCGAAGCGATCCTGGCGGCCGTTGCCTATGCCGGCGTCCTGATCGCGCTCGGCCAATCCGAGCTGCCCGACCTGACTACGGTTGGCATCACACGAGCAACGAGCGTGCTCGTGATCTTGCCGGCTTTTCTCCTCGTCCGTCAGCTACCGAGCCGCGTCAACGTGTACCCGATTATCTGGTGTGGACTGCTCGACGCCGTTGGCTTCGTTTGCTTCGCCTTCGCCGCCTCGATTGGTCCGCTGTCGGTCGCGTCGGTCACCGCCACCCAGTGGGGCACGGCCGCTGCGTTGATTGGGATTTTCGGCATGCGCGAGCGGCTATTTGTCAACCAGTACATCGGTATTGCGGTGACGCTGATTGCGGTGACCGGGCTAGGACTCGCGTCCTAGCTGCCAGCGCGCACCGTCACCCCCTCAACACGGCGACGCACGTCATTGCGAATGGCAATCCCGAGCCCCTCGCAACGACGCACCAGTTCCAAACGTTCGACGAGATTCGCACGTAGGGCTCCAACCGCGAAGTCGTAGTCCTGCTGGCGTCCCGCCGCAAGTTTTGCGAGGACAAGATCGTGTGGTTCAAGAGCCCATGCCACGGCCATACCACCATCGATACTTTCCACTTCAACCCGTACCAATCGCTGCTCCCATCCCTCAGGAAGCGTGCTCGTCTCTGGTGCGACGCCATGCGCTCGGTAGCCGAACGTCTCCTCGAACTGTGATCCCGCACCGATCAGCGCATCAAGGTCGATCGCCCGTTCGGGGTGCGTTCGTGGATACATATCAAGCTCGTCCGATACCAAAAGATCGCTTGGCGCATCTGGGTATCTCGCAAGAATTGCCTGACTCCCGACGACGATCAACTCGTCGTGAACAATGGCAACAGCAGCACGAATGACATGCTCAAATTCGGCGCGTTTCACGCAGTCACATCCTCGTGGAGTACCGCGAACAATCGCCGCCGGTCTTCATGCCCCAATTGCCCCTTGAAGGGCGACGTCTGCCGGAGCGACGCCGCAGCAGGTGAATCCTCTGTCAGAACCTCGCGGACCCGATCGGCGCCGGCATCGAACACCGATTGCCATGCCGCATACCACGATGGGTGAAGACGACCACTCTCATGAGCCTGCTCAAGTTGCCAGCGCGCGATCGCAATCTGGAGCGGAGTCAGCCCACGCCCAATCAGACGATGCACCGCCAAGTCGGCAATCTCGGCTTGCCGATGTCCTCGATCCGACTCCGACGCCACGGGCAGAAGTTCCGCGATCGGTAGTGCGGAGGCCACCGCTCGCCGCCGCCGCACGACGATACCGAGCGGTCGCTGGATGCCGCGGCGGCGCTCCTCATCCATCTCCACGCGTAACCGTATGAGTTCGCGCGTCGGCACCATCGTGCGCCCATCGACGTCGATCACGGTTGGAATCGCTCCATCGACAATCCACCGATCGACACTCGTCTGCGTGAGTGCAAGTAAACGCGCGGCACGACCGCGGGTGACCGTGCGACCTGCCGTCGACTCGAAGGCGGCACGCACCTGGAGCAGATCGGGCACCGCAGCGGGATCGGCGCGCCGAAGCAGGCGCTCCACGGAGACCAGCGCGTGGAGTGCAGTGTCGCGGGCAGCGGTATTCATACCCAAATACTACATTATAGTGAGAAAATAAGTCTCAAAACTAACTATCTGCGCCGCTGGAGTGCTGCCACCGACGCCGTTGAGAGTGGCTCACGCGAGCTGCCCGTCGTGCCACCCCGCGTGGCGTAGGCCGTAATGCGACCCGAACGCTCGCCGTGGTGGGCAAGCAGTTGGTGCCGTCGAATGTCGTGGATCAAAAAGTCGGTGGCCGCCTCGAGAGCGTCGATCACGACGAGGGTGCCGGCCTCTGCGCGCACCGCTTCGGTGTCGGCGTAGGCGCTCGGCGTCAAGAGCAGGAGCACTGCGACCTCAGGCGCATGGCCGCGCAGGCGAGCAAGCAGTTCGGTGACGGTATCTTCGCCACGCTCGATCAGCGTCACGCTGCCTCCACCGCGCAGCGTACGAATCGTCTTGGCGAGCACCATCGGCTTGACCTCGGCCGATGAGAAGACCGCTACGACGGGACGCCCCTGGGCCTCGGCAAGTGCCGCGCGCAGGCCACACTCGAGGCCACGTAGAGTGATGCCCTCAGTTTCGGGGCGCGCCTCGAACGAGGCAAAGCCGCTCGCGAGAAGCAACGCCTTAGCGCCCTCGTCAAGGAGACCCACGGCGAGGTCCTGCACCCGCTGCACGATCTGATCGGGCCGCCGTTTCGCGTACGGCGCAAAGGCGTGGTCGGCGACCACGACCAGATCCTCCTTCGGCAACTGGGCGCGCAAGAGCTCTGCTCCACGCACCCCCTCCCAGCCCTCTGCGACGACTCCGATTGGTCCAGCCGAGTCGACGCTCCAGGCCCTGACCAAGGTCACGACCGTGGTCGCTTTTTCTCCGAGTCGTAGATCGGGTACGCATCGGTCGTGGCTTCGGCGAGGCTTGAGTCAGGGAGTGCAACCTGAACACGAGTACCGGATGCGACGAGGTCTGCCTCGATGCATGCCATGCCAATCACGAGATCGACACTCGGCGAACTCCCCGCGGACGGCGACAGCAGCGTGCCAACATTACGCCCGTCAACGAAGACCTCAGCACCGTAGTCCGGCGCCTCCTCGCCCGCGACGACCAGCGTCGTGAGGCGATGGGTGACGCCCGCCGCCAACTCGTCCACAAGTGCCTGTTTACCGAGGAAGTCGCCCGTATCCAGACTGATCGTCCGATCCAGATTCATGTGGAACGGCGAGGTCTCACCCGGGAAGTAGTCGTAACCAATGAAGATCAGACCCGACTCGATGCGCAGCGACTCGACAGCAGCAAGACCGTACGGGAGGATGCCATGCGCCGCGCCCGCTGCCAGCAGTGCCTCCCACAGCGCCTCGGCACTGGCCTTCGGGACATAGATCTCATAGCCGAGCTCGCCCGAATAGCCGGCGCGCGCCAGGTAGCAACCCTCGATGCCAGCGATCGTGATCGACTCCGTCGTGAAGCGGAAGTACTTCAGTGAGTCGACATCGAAGTCGGTCAGCGCATTGACGAGATCGCGCGATTTCGGCCCCTGCACCTGCACGTGCGGCCACTTCTCCGTCCGGTCGAGCACCTCAACGTCAAAACCCTGCTGCTCGGAGACGCGGCGAAAATGGTCGACATCGGTCGGTAGCGCGGTTACGACGAGGATGCCGGCACCGGCGTCATCGCCCGTATTAAAGACAACGCCATCACCAAGCATGCGACCGTTCTCGTCAAGGAAGCACGAATAACGCGCCTGGCCAACGGCCAACGCGGACATATCATTAGCAAAGCAGTAATCGACAGCCTTGGTGGCATCGTTGCCGCGAAAAATCCACTTCTGAAGCGGCGACTCGTCCCAGATGGCAACCGCAGTACGAACAGCGTGATGCTCAGCGAGCGGATCACCGAAGTCCGAGATCCAGTCCCAGCCTTCCCACTCCGCAAAATTGCCACCCTGGCGACGCTGAATCGCGTCAAATGCCGTCAAGCGAAGGCCCTCAGAGCCTGCTGCGTCTGTCTGTTCGGTCATGATCGCGGCCTCTTCTTTTCGGGGTCATAAATTGGGAACGTATCGGTGTAGGCCGGCACGAGACGACCATCCGGCAACGCCACCTCGACGCGGTTGCCCGGCTCGGCCAAGTCGGCCTCGAGGCATGCGATGCCGATCAGACGATCAATGCTTGGCGAGCGACCATCCGACGGCGACAGCAGTTTGCCCACACCACGACCATTGACGAACACATCAGCGCCATAATCCGGCGCCTCGTTGCCCGCGACCACGAGGGTCGTGAGGCGATGTGTAATGCCACCAGCCAACTCGTTGACGAGCGCCTGCTTGCCCTCGAAGTCGCCCGTCTCCAAGTTGATCGTGCGCTCCAAATTCATATGGAACGGCGACGTCAGGCCAGGGAAGTAGTCATAGCCGAGGAAGATCAGGCCCGACTCGATGCGCAACGACTCGACAGCGGCGAGGCCGTACGGGCGAATACCCAGCGAGGCGCCATGGTCGAGCAGTGCCTGCCAGAGCGCCTCGGCGGCACCCTTCGGCACGTAGATCTCGTAGCCGAGCTCGCCCGAGTAACCGGTGCGGGCCAGGTAGCAGCCATCAATACCGGCGATCGTGATTGGCTCCGCGGTAAAGCGGAAGTACTTGAGGCTGGCGACATCGAAGTCGGTCATCGAATCGACCAGATCGCGCGCCTTGGGACCCTGCACCTGAATGTGCGGCCATTCCTCCGTGCGATCGAGCACCTCAACGTCAAAGCCCTGCTGCTTCAAGACGCGGCGGAACTGGTCGACATCGCTCGGCAGTGCCGTCACGACGAGAATGCCCGCCTTTTCCGGATCACCCGTATTGAAGGCGACACCGTCACCAAGCATCCGGCCGTGCTCGTCGAGGAAGCAGGAGTAGCGCGCCTGACCAACCTGCATCGAAGCCATGTCATTGGCAAAGCAGTAGTCGACAGCCTTGAGTGCGTCGGGGCCACGGAAGATCCACTTCTGCAGCGGCGACTCGTCCCAGATACCAACGGTCTCGCGAACAGCGTGATGCTCGTTGAGGGGATCGCCGAAGTCGGAGATCCACGACCAGCCCTCCCACTCCGCAAAGTTGCCGCCAGAGCGACGCAAGATGCCGTCGAATGCCGTCTTGCGAAGACCCTCGGTCGACGGCAATGGCGCGGGAGGCTCGACGACGGTGATGCCAGCGGCATTAATCGGCGGCGAACTCTCCTGGTCGGCTGCGGCAATCGGGCTGTCGACGGGAATGATCACGATCGGTGCCTGCCGCAGGTCGGGCGGCTGGTGGCCGGGTGGCAAGACCTCGGAGACGCCAAGCAGTGCGCGCGCCGCGGCGGGATTCGCCAGCGTGCGGTACTCCTCGAGGCAACGCATCGGCTCTTGATCGAGATTGCGGCGAATGCGGCGATAGCGCGCCTGCGCACCGGCGCCGATACCCGGCGTCGAGAAGATCGCCTGCTCGACGTACGACTCGATCACCTTATTGCCAAGCAGTCCGACGTCGGCTTCGCGCGCCTTGCCCGTCAACGGGTTGTAGAGCACGATGCACTTGACGGTGTCGAGGAACGAGTTCCACGTCGACAACACGACCGGTCCACGCACGCGAATGCCCGTCTCGGGAATCGCCAGATGCGTAATCCGACGATCGTTGATCGTGTGGATCAGCGACTCGGCCGTCGGCGACATGATGCTGACGAACTTGTGCATCGGCCAGACGTCGAGCTGGTTCCAATCGCCGGGCTCGCAATCGACACCAATCATGTACGTGTCGGCGTAGCGGAAGAAGTTCGACGTGCCGCGCGTCTCGCGCAGATGATCGTAAAACAGCGTGTTCGTGCCACCAATCAGATTCGAGCACCCAACCGCATCCATCGGAGTTCCCATCAGCACGCAGAAGCGATCACCGTTCTTGTAACCACCGGGCCAGAGGCTCGCAAGTGGAGCGGACGCGCCATCACGAACGACAGCGAAATCCTCGGAGTTGAGGGCGTAGGAGGAATGCATGGAGAGATCCTAATCGTTCGCGGCGGGTCGGGGGAATGTCCGACTAGTTCATACGCGCAGAGACGCGCTTGTGATCAAACTCCATGACCCGGCGATCGCGCTCGTCTAACGGCAGATCAAGGCGCATTCTGGCAGCAATCAGCGTCCGCCCAACATCGCCCCGACGCTCATACGAGCCAACGAGGTTCGAGAGGATGCGGAGGGCGGTCTGGTGCGTCGAGGTCGATTCGACAGTCACGCCAGTGGGAATATCGGGCATGCGCACGCCACTCTTGAACGGGTCAATCAGGATCGGATCGCCTTCGCCAAAGTACGCAGCCACGAAATGACCCGGCAGGCCAACTCCACGCAGGGGTAGTCCGAGCCGTCGCCCCACCTCAATCCAGACGACGCTGAGTAGGATCGGCAGACCTCGCCGACGCTGCAGGACGAGGTCCAGCATCGAGTTGTTGGGATGGTCGTACTCCTCGACGTCACCTGCGAAGCCCTCGTGCCGCCCAAGCACGGCCGCCAGCGCGTCGAGCTGTTCGTAGGGCGTCTCCCCCAAGCCATGACGCACGACCTCGCCGGCCAACCGGTCGAGCTCGGCGAGCGCGGCCTCGCTGTCGACCTCGCGTAGCTCACTCGCAATCGCAAGCGCCAGCACGTCGAGGTGCGGCGCATCGGTCTGCGCGAGTTCGGCAAAGCGTTCCATGCCGTGCATTGTGGTGGATTTCGCCAGCCGACGACAAGACATCCGTGCCACCGTCATCCAACACCGACGATTATCGTCAGAGCGAGATGCGCGAACCCATCGGCGTGTCGTAGCGCGTGAACGGCATCTCGGCGGGGATCCGCTCGAGTGCGAAAGCCTTGGCGTCCGGCCACAACTCTCGGCCTTCCGTCAAGTCGGCAAGGATCTCGCCGAGCACGGGCGTGAACTTCATGGCATGTCCACAGCAGCCCGCTGCGACCACGATCGCCCCACGCCGACCGTACGTGTAATCCGCATCCGGAGTCATCGTCCACGGGCAGGCCTCGGTCATGTACGGGCCATCCGTGACGAGGCCGGGCGCATGCGTTGCAACCCACTCGCCGTTGCACTCCTCCTCAAATTCGCGACGCTCCCACTCGGTGGCATCAGAAAACCAGGCGGCCTCGTCGCCATAATCGAGACCAATCTTGTAGCCCTTGCCCGGCGTCGGCAGACCGTAGACGCCCATCTTGCCGTCTTCCTGAAAATCGACCAGCGACGGGCGGCGCTCCCAGGTGCCCCCTCCACGCCAGTACGAGACCTGCCCAATCGCTGGGACGAGCGGGAGGCTAAAGCCGAGCGGTGGCAGCAACTCCTCCGCCCATGGCCCGGCGGCGATGACTGCCGCATCGGCCTCGATCACGCGCAGATCCGTCGTGACGCGCACACCCGCTGGCGTCTCGGTGATCTCCAGCATCCGTTCGGGCATCGCCAGCTCGGCGCCGGCCGCGCGTGCTGCGGCAGCGATTGCTGCCAGACCGCGTCGCGCAAAGACGACTCCATCGGCAGGGACCAAGACTGCAGGCTCGTCTGGGCGAAACGCCAACTCGGGGAAGACGCGCTCAACGCCGGCCGCATCGAGTTCCTCAACGGCGAGCCCCTCGTCGCGCATCGCAGTCACCCAAGCCGGTACTGGTTCTCCGCGGAGGATCAGGCCGACTTGATCGATCAGCTGCTCACCACTCAGCTGCTCTAGCTCGCGCCACAATTCGAGCGCACGGCGTGCGAGGCGGATGTCTTCGGGACGATCGTGGGCGAGACGAAAGCTGCGGGTCTCGCCCGCCGACGAGCCAGCGGGTGCGGAGATGCCGTGCCGATCGATGCCGATCACGTCGTGGCCACGCTCTGCCAGCACTCGCGCGGTCGGCAAGCCCATTGCCCCGAGACCGACGACGACAACCTTCATCACGACACCGCAGACTGTTGCGCGACCACACCAGCGAGCACGAGATCCGCGGACCGACGCCCCGCGCGCAACGCGCCATCGATCGAAGCATTCTCGGTACCGTCGCCCGACACCACGACGGAATCTCGCAACCAATGCGCACCGGTGCTCAGCGAACCAGGCGGCTGGGCGTGTTGAGCCCATTCAATGCGATCGGTTCGCAAGAGGCGCCACGTCTCAACGTCGCCTCCAAACCAACCTGCAAGCTGTGCATACGCGGCCGATTCGAGAGCCGCATCGTCGCCTGTAAACGGCATGCCAACACAGGATGCCGCGACCAATGAACGGCCGGACGGAGCGTACGCCGGTGCAACCGCGCTCATCACGGCGACATTGTTGACCGGGCCAACCCCATCGCCATCGAGCACGATGCGGCGCCCTGCAGGTGCCTCGGGCGCGTCGAACCAGAGGCACGTCGAGCCTCGGGGCGCAGGTGCTTCGACGCCCGCCAACGTGCAGGTAGCGTCGGTGCCGGCGGCAATCACAACCGCGATCTCCGCACGTAATTTTTCGCCCGAAGCGAGCGTCACGCTGCGCTTGCCAACTTTTGCAACCCGTTCGTTGAGACGAATTGCACCCGCGGGTAGTCGTGCTGCCAGCTGCTCAGAAATGGCTCCCATGCCCCGGGCAGGCACGACTGTGCGACCCGCCGCCATCTGCAAGAAGACCTGATCCAAGAGACGGCTCGAGACACCGAGCTCTCGCTCGAGAAACACACCGGCGTAGAGCGGGCGCAAGAGATGCTCGCGAACATCGTCCGAGAAGCCCAGCGATCGCAGTCGCTCGTCGGCAGTCGTCTCGGGCGCCGTCGCGGTGGCCAGCGGACGCGCCTCGCGCAACCACTTGGCGGCTGCTCGAATGTCGCGAGGCTTGCCGAGACCAGCACGCAATGCATCGGGCAGTGAGCGCGGGTCGCGCAGCGGATGGCCGATCGTGCGCATGCGCCCGTCCCACCAGATGTCCGCACCCGGCAGGAAGGCCCGCAGATCGAGCGCCTCGAGATCGAGCGCTCGCTGTGCCTCCGGATAGCCCTCAAACAGCACCTGAAAGCCGCGGTCGAGCAAGAAGCCATCGACCGCATCCGTGCGGACACGTCCACCAACACCATCGGACGCCTCGACGACTACGACTTCAAGGCCACGCTCGGCCAAGAGGCCAGCGCAACGCAGACCCGAGAGGCCCGCTCCAATCACAATCACGTCAGCCATAGGCACGAGTTTGCCATGGGTTTGTCTTTGATGCGATATGAGGAGAGGCGACATTTTGGGCCCGGGCCCAGAATGTCGCCTGTCGTTGCGAAACGCTGCCGCCCTCGCGCCGCAGCAAGACGCAGCGCGAAGGGTCGTGTATGCCGGAATTGCCTGAAGCCGAAAAGGCCCGCCGGACGC
Organism: Thermoleophilia bacterium; assembly: GCA_016462095.1. GTDB lineage: Bacteria > Actinomycetota > Thermoleophilia > Gaiellales > F1-60-MAGs149 > F1-60-MAGs149. The sequence continues at coordinate 25,940 of JAEMTW010000001.1, read as the reverse complement.
TGGAGCGCCTCTGCGTCGGGCTGCGCATTGTTCACGTCGAGGATGACGACGAATGGGTCTGCCGACCACACGAACCGGGCGAGCTTAATAGCGCGCTGAGCGGATCAATCGTGATCGCGGCAGGACGCCACGGCAAATTTCTCTGGCTCGAAACCAACAGTGGACACGAGCTGGGACTGCATCTCGGCATGGGCGGATCGATTCGCAGTGCACCGAAGCCCTCACCACGCAACTGGGACCGCATCACGATCGTCTTTGACGACGGGTCGCGCGTCGCTCTCCGCGACAAGCGGCGGTTGTCGCGCGCGCACCTCGGCGCCGGCATCGACAAGCTCGGACCCGACGCCTTGACGATTACTCCCGCAGCCTTCCGTAAGCGGGTCGGTGCGGGCCGTGCACCGATCAAAGCGCGCCTGCTCGATCAGGCGGTACTCGCCGGTGTGGGCAACCTGCTCGCCGACGAGGCGTTGTTCGACGCGATGATTAATCCCCGACAGCCCGCGGGGACGCTGTCGACAGACGCTCTCAATCAGTTGCGGTCGTCTCTGCGGCTCGCCCTGCGCGAAGCTCTGACACCAAAGGGTGGCTCGGGTCGAGGCCGCTTCGCGCGGGCTCGACGCGGCGGCCAGTGCCCACGTTGCAGCTGCGAACTCGAGCGCGCCACCGTCGGCGGACGCACGACGTACTGGTGTCCCAACGAGCAGGTCATCATGGAGACCTCATGACTCGCCTCGTTTGGATCCAAGGCACGCAGCTATCACTGCGCAACAGCGCCCTCGCCGCCGCCGATCGTGACCACGATCGCGTCGTGCTGATCGAGTCGCTGCCGCAGGTCCTTCGCGGACGCCTGCATCGCCACAAGGTCACGCTCGTAGTGACAGCCATGCGACGCTTCGCCGAGCAGCTACGCGCCGACGGCTGGCAGGTCGACGAGTTTCGTCTCGAGCTCGAGGTCGGATTCGCCGAGGCCCTCAAGCGCGCGGTGACCAGCCATGCTGCCTCCGAGGTGCTCGTGATGGAGCTACCCGGGTGGCAGGCACAGGCCAACCTTCCTCGGCTCGCTGAGGCGATCGGCTGCCCGATCCAGACCACTCTCGACTCGCACTTTCTCTGTGGGCGCGAGCAGTTTGCCGACTGGGCAGGGGCGCGACGCCGGCTGCGGATGCAGGACTTTTATGCGTGGATGCGCCGAGAGCACGACGTGCTGCTGGACGACGGTGAGCCGTGTGGTGGCAAGTGGTCGTTCGATCACGACAACCGCGAGACCTTCGCCGCCTGGCGTCGCAGCGACGAGCGCGCGCGGCCGACCCCGCCTCCGCCAATTGATCACAACGACGAAGTGCTCGCAGCCGTCCAGGCCGACATCGATCGACACGCTCCGGGCCTGCCTGGTCGAGCCGAGGACTTCTGGCTCCCCACCACGCGCGCAGAGAGCCTCAGGTGGCTGACAGATTTTGTCGAGCAACGTCTCGCGGGCTTCGGTCCGTTCGAAGATGTCAGTGACCCTGACGACCCATGGCTGCGGCACTCGACGCTTTCGCCCCTCCTCAACATCGGTCTGCTCGAGCCACGCGAATGCATTGCCGCGGCCGAGGCTGCCTACCGTGCCGGCACTGCCCCGCTGGCCTCTGTTGAGGGCTTCATCCGGCAGATCCTCGGCTGGCGCGAGTACGTCAACGGCGTCTACTGGCGCGAGATGCCGGGCTACGCAGCCCTCAACGAGCTCGATGCACACGCCCCCGTGCCCCCGGCCCTGACAGGCGCGGCGACCACTGATCTCGCGTGCGTCCAACACGTCGCCGACATTGTTGAGCGCTACGCGTGGGCGCATCACATCGATCGTCTGATGATCGCTGGCAACCTGATGCTCCTGCTCGGTACCGAGCCACAGGCCGCCAATGCGTGGTTTCGCGAGCGCTTCGCCGACGGCTACGACTGGGTGATGCAAGCGAACGTCACCGGCATGAGCCTGCACGCAGATGGTGGTCTGATGGCGACGAAACCCTATGCGGCCGGTGGCGCCTACCTCAAGCGCATGACCGGGCACTGCAGCGGCTGCCGCTTTGATCCGCGCCAACGCACCGGCGACAAGGCCTGTCCCTTCACCACGCTCTACTGGGATTTCACCGCTCGCCACCATGCGCGCCTGGCCGCCAACCCACGCACCGCGCAGGCCGCCCGGGGTTGGGAGCGATTCTCTGCCGAAGAGCAGGCACAGATTCGCGCTCGGGCCGCAACGGTCGCAGAGGCGATCAGCGCCGGCACACTCTGAGAGTAGGCGTATGCTGCCTGCGTGTACCGCTCGCTCCAAGGCCAGTTGTTGATCGCGATGCCGACGCTTGGCGACCCGAACTTTGCCGGCACTGTCGTGTTGATCACCGAGCACTCCGACGAGGGCGCGATGGGCCTCGTGCTCAATCGCCCGCTCGGAGTGACAGTCGCCAGCGCCGTACCAATCCTCAGCGAATTCGTGGCCGAAGACGCCAGCGTGCACTCGGGTGGGCCCGTCCAACCCGAGGCAGTGATGGCGCTCGGTGACTTTGTTGATGGAAAGCGCTCGGCTGCGATCGCTTTTGGCAGCGTTGGCTTTCTGCCAGCCGACGCAGAAGAGACCCTCGATCCCACGACACTCGTTCGTGCTCGCGTCTTCGCTGGCTACTCGGGTTGGAGTGCCGGCCAGCTTGAAGACGAGCTCGAAGAAGAGGCGTGGGTGGTAGTCGAAGCCCAGATCGACGATTGCTTTACCGAAGACCCTGAGACGCTCTGGCGGAACGTTCTTCGTCGCCATGGTGGGGCGGTCGCGGTCTTCGCGCTCCAGCCCGATGATCCGTCGCTCAACTGATGGCGACAGTCCAGACGCCGCGTCGCATTTCGCAGTGGACGCTGCGCCTCGCTGCCGGCCAGGCCGCGATCAGCGCCGCGATTCCCCTCAACGCCAGCGTCGGCGCCGTCGCCACCGCGAACCTCTCGGGACACGCGGGAATGGCAGGTACCAGCGTCGGTCTCGCTCTCCTGTCCAGTGTGGCCGCGCTGTGGGTGGCTGGTCGCGTGAGTGATCGCCATGGCCGCCTCCCCGTCCTGACGGCTGGACTCGCACTGATCACCGTCGGTGCGATCATCTGCGCGCTGGCGATCGTGACGAAGTCGTATCCCTTGCTTGTGCTCGGCACGATCGTCTTCGGCTGTGGCCAGGGGCCAGCGATGATGCACCGCGCGGCTGCCGCCGACCTCTACCCACTCGAGCAGCGAGCCCACGGCGTCGGCCTCGTCGTCTCGGCCGGCGCGATCGGCAGCATCATCGGTCCGCTGCTTGGCTCGGGGCTCGTGCTGGTCGCCGGAGTGTTTAGCCTCAACGAGAGCGCCGCACCGTGGTTTCTCGTGCCGATCACTGCGATCGCAGCCCTCATGCTCGTGCGCGGTATTGCCGTCGATCCGCGCGACGTTGCGCGCCACCTCAGCGACTACTTTCCTGGTGCAGCCGACGAGCCCGAGCACGGCGAGCCTCGCAGCCGCCGTGAGCTGTTGCAGTTGAAACCTGCACGAGCTGCGATTACCGCTTCCACGTTGATCCAGGCTGCCATGGTTGGCGTGATGGGCGTCACGGCTGTCGTGCTGAACAATCAGGGCATGGGTCCAGCGGCGCTCGGGATCTTCATTTCCGCCCACTACCTCGGCATGTTTGGGTTGGCCGCACCGCTTGGCCGGCTGGCCGACCGGGCCGGGCGACGCCGCACGCTGATCGCCGGCATCCTCGTCACTGCCGTCGGGTCCGTGGGCACGTCGCTGCTCGGCGACTCGATCGCAATCCTCCCCTTCTTTTTCCTGCTCGGACTCGGCTGGTGCGCAAGCTGGGTGGCGGGTACGACGGTCTTGGCGGATGTGACGACGCCACAGGAGCGTGGGCGCCTAACGGCAACAAACGATCAGATCGTCGCGCTCTGTGGTGCCGCAGCGGTAATTTCTGCTGGCTTCGTGCTTGACCGCTTTGGTTTTCCAGCCGTCGGCATCAGCTTGGCGGCGCTACTGCTGATTGCTCTAATCCCCGTGCTTCGCCTTCGCGAGCCGACGCCGGGCATCTACAGCTAGCGTCTCCCCGCTAGACCCGTCGTACACTCCCAGCGGGCCGGTAGCTCGAAGGTCGAGCAGGAGACTTTTAATCTCTCGGTCAGGGTTCGATTCCCTGTCGGCCCATGCGCTGCCAGAGTCAGGCAAGCACGAGGATCTGGTCGTCCTCGCTAAACGTGACGGGCTTGCTTTTCGGCGGATTGAGGACGACACCGCCACCGAGCGTCACATCGCCCTGATCGTCGCCAATACGGCGGTAGCCGACACAGACGTGGCCACGCCGACGAGCCGCTGCCACGACGTCGGCGAAGGGCTGTTCTTCGCCCGTCGTGACGTAGCGCGCCGCAGGCACGAGCACGAGCTCGACTCCCTTGGCATCGAAGAGGTCGGCGAAGACACCACGGAGGTCTGCGTTCTCCGACAACTGCGCGAGCATGAGACTCGTAAGGCGCTCGCTGACGACGAAGTCGTCGGGGTTTGCAATGCGAGCCAATTCGACATCGCGAACGTCGAGCAGTTCGGTGACGAGACGCACGCCGTGGTTTGGGCTGCCCTCTAGTTCTGTCGCCTGTCGCACCTGCAGGAGCGTCAAGAGCGTGCGGGCGTCACTGTCTGCGACATCGCCCGTGCGGTAGCAGAGGATGATCACCTGGTCGTAGGCTCTGCGACCGATTTCGGCGGCCAACAACTGTCCGTTGATCGTATCCATCTCGACGAGCTCGATCGCCATGTTTTCCACCGCAGCGGCGCGCGGTGCCATGCCCGTCCGTGCCGGGTCGAACAGTACGCGCACCTCCGAACCGGGCGCCACGTAGCGATCCAATTCGAGTAACACAAGCGGCGCCATCGCGTTCCAGCCGATCACAAGGGTTCGCTCGACCTTCAACTCGAGCGGTGGCTCTGAGGCTGTCGCGGCGGCCTGCCCCGGGACGATTTCGCCGTTGAGCATCACGGTGTCGTCGTCCGCCGAAATCGCGATGACTTGGTCGCCATCGGCAAAGACACGCTGCATCGGAGGGCTCAGAGTGACCGTACCGTCGGCCGCTCGCACACCAATCACGGCCGACGATTCGTACAGCGTCAGGCAGTCACCAAACGTATGGCCCGTCAGCCGCGGTTCGGCTTGGAAGTAGATCTCATCACCGTCGAAATCGAGCAAGTCCTGGAACACGAAACTGAGTCCGGCCTGTCGGCAGACCTGAGCGGTGATGCGCGAGATCACATCGCTGGAGACCACCACGCCGAGCCGGCCCCCGGTGGCGCGTTCGAGTGCCTGAGCCGAATCAGCCGCCAAGAACTCTGCCGTGACACGGAGGTGCTCAAAGCCCTCGTCAAAGCCCATCAAGGCCAGCACGGTCTTGACCGTTTGTGGGTCGCCGGCCTCGTCATCGGTGAGCACCAAGACAGACTTCGCCTCCATCGGACGGACGAGTGCAAGGTCCGAAGGGTCCGATGGGTCGCCCGACCGGCAAATCACGCGAGTGCGGCGCGGTCCACCGGCACGGGCCCGAACCTCGTCTTCCATCTCGACCTTGTCGCGCGGAGCAAGGACAACCACGCTCGGGTTGCGCTGGTTCTCGTTGGCAACCTCGATCTCGTTGAGGACCTGATGCAACTTTGGCGACCAGCCAAGAATCAGCGTGTGCCCCTCTTCCACGACCAGCGAACGCCCCTTGCGCAGCTCATCGAGTTTGCGATCAATACCGGCGCCGATTAGGCCGATCAGGGTCGACAACACAAAGATGCCAGCAATCGTCACCAACAACGCGACGATCCGCCACGACCAACCCTGATCTGCCCCAAGCGCGCCCGGATCGATCGCGCGCATCAGACTCGTCCAAACACCCTCACCAAAGCTGGTCTGGCTTTGGTCGGCAGTTCGCAGGCCAAGCAGTGTGATGATCAGCCCGGCGATAAGCACCACCACCAGCGTCACGGCGGCCAGCCACCCCATCACGCCGATCGTGCCCCGAGATAGCGTCGCCTCGAAGCGATAGCGCAGGCGATCGCGTGTGGTGATCTGCCGTGCCACGGCGCTTAGAAGAGCAGGCTTAGAGTGACGCCAGCCGGATTGCCGAGCTGGATCAATCGGACAATTGAGAACACCAAGATGACGGCACCGACCGCGCCAAGGCCGATCTTGATCCGCTCCTGTCGGACGAGACTTGCGACGCCAAAGAGGAAAAGAGCGAGGGCAATAATGATCGACAGGATGTCGAAGTCACTGCCGATTCCATCCTTCGTCTGCGCTTCATCGAACTGCGCCTGCGCCTCCACGTCGAGCGCCTCGGCGGCGTCGAACAGCTCTGTCGACCAATTCGGATTGTCTTCGGTAAATGGCGTGTCGTACTGCGCCGCATCAGGCTGTGTGTCCCACCAGTCGATCGCGGCCTGGAGTTCCTCGGTCATCAGCGAGTCGTGGATGTACGTGGCCGCATCGACGTCGCCCGCGAACTCGGCTTTCGCATACTCGAGGAATAGCGCTTGGTCAGCGACGTCGGTAGCCGCAGCGTCGTTATACGCCTGCGAGGCCGCATCCGACGAGCGGATGCCTTCACTGTAGGCCGCCGAGACGCCTGAGCCGAGTTGAGCACTCTGAAACGTCGACCATGCGGTCAGGATCGCTGCGATTCCGAGCAGGATCGCAATCGAAACCTCGAGGCGATCGAGTCGCCGTTGGCGCGGTTCGGACTCCCCGCTACCCGAGTCCCCAGCAGCTGTATCTTGCGATGCCATGTTCGTTCTCCTAGTCTGAGCCGACAATGCCGGCGACAATCATGCCCGGCAATCTATCAGCACCTGCGGTGAATCGGTAACCCGGGCGTTTGAGGGCGCAGCTGCCTCGCTGTCCGGTCAAACACGAGACGGTTCGGACGCCCAGCGGAAGCGACGAGACGCGCTAGGTGTTGGTCGGCGAACCAGCACCAACAGCGGTCTGCTGTTCGGCGGCGAGGGCGCGCTGCGTTCGGTGCGAGAAGATCACGATCAGGATCCGGTTGAGCGCGAGCGCCAGCAGGCCAAGACCGAGCGCGAAGACGATCACGTCGATCACGATCGACCAGGCAAAGAGGATCAGTAGGCCGATGACGAGCGCGATTGCGCCCTGGATCAGCCGGCCTTGATTGGTCGCAGCCGGTACGAATAGACGCTGCACGCCACTGCGAATGACAACCATCAAATCCTGCGCCTCGACGCTGCGGTGTCCCGCTGCCTCGACGGCAGAGCCAGTCGTCGCGGCTACGGCGGCGGAGCCCGCAGTCAATGCACCCGTTGCCGAATCGGACGCCGAGGTGAGTGCTCCACCCACCTTGTCCGACGCAGCGTCGAGCGCACCCGACGCCGACGCGCGCGCCCGGGAGGCAACTGACGACGCGACCGGCAGTGCGAAGCGCAGCGACCAGACGATGACGGCGGTAACCATGCCAAGAGCGCCGATCCAATAGGCGATGCGGCGGAGATCACCAAAGAGACCTTCAAAGGCGCCGTCGAGAGCCTCGGACAACACTGGCTGGCTCGCTGTAGCGGATACGAGGCCGAGCTGAGCGAGCGCCAAGATCAGCACGAGTCCAAGTCCTGCCGCTGCCAACACCACGAGCGACGTAATCAGACCCCGGCGCCGGTCGGGCGAGATCAAACTCGAGATGCCGCCGACGATTAGACCGAGCAGGATTACCCCCCAGGCGATCGGGCCAACCTTCGCGCCGAGTTGAATCAGACGGAAGGCGGGTCCGGGGTTGGGGATGTTCGCAAGTTCGGTTGCAGCCACGCCGCTGACCGTCGCAGCCAGTTTCGGGTTGATCCCGTTGAGCGCTGCCTGGATCATCTCCGGCGCACCCTCGATCTTGAAGACAAGCGAGGCGGTATCTGGATCGACGAGCACCTTCTGGAAGCGCACGAGTGACTGCGTGAGGATGGTCTTAAAGGCGGGTTCAGAGACGATCGCCATCGCAGCCGACTGGATCAGCGGTCGCGCAATCGCAGCCTTCGGCGCCTTCTCGACGATCGCCGTTGTCAACTGTGTTGCGACCGCGGTTTGCACACCCGGCTCGCTGATGACAGCCGACACGCGGCTCGCGAAGGCCTCAGAGTTGTAGAGCGAGCGCTGCAGGTACACGCCCACGACGCCGAGCGTGACCAGCAACCAACCGACGAAGAGCAGGGCAACTATGCCTGTCTTACGCCATCTGCTCGCCTTTGGTCGCTCCCTCACAGGCGGGACGGTAGCACGCGCCACCTGCACAGATGTAGCCTCAGTTCGGTTTGAAGGCCGTGAACTTCTGCTTGACGACCTGTTGCACCGTGACGGGCGAAATGCCGTTGCGGGCAGCGTCGAACGTAAACTTGCCGAGCAGCGTCGAAACGGTCTTCGTGCCGGTAATCGCAGTCAGTTGCGCGGTAATCGCATCCTGCGTTGCCGACTTGCCGTTCTTGGCTGCTGCTGCCAACACATAGGTGTAGGCGTAGGCCGTTGCAGCGAACTGGTCGGGCGACCGCTTATAGGCCTTCTTGAAGTTCTTGATGAATGCCGTGTTGGCATCCGAAACCGTCGAGGCGCTCCACGAGGTGCCGACAATCAGACCGTTTGCGGCCGTGCCAGCACCTTTGATCACGGCCTGCGAAGCGAAGGCGTTGGAGCCGATGATCTTCTTCTTGTAGCCCGCCGCGCGCAGGGCCACGAGCAACGGCACACCCTCGGCCGGCAAGGCGGTGATCGCCACGATGTCCGGATCGGTCGCCTTGACAGAAGCAGCGATTGCAGCAAAATCGATCGTCCCGACCGGCACGAGCTCGGTCTTCAAAACAGTCATACCGTTAGCGGTAATCGCAGCACCGAGGATCGGGCCCGACGTCGCAGCAAATCCATCGCTGCCCTGAATGAGCACGGCCGTCTTGGGCAACAGCGACGAGGTCGCAACAGCCTTGACCACTGCGGGCAGCACCACAGCCTCGGTCAGTGCCGGCCGGAAGATAAACGTGCCGATCTCCGTAATGCCCGGCTGCGTGTTCGAGATTCCCAGCACGGGAATGCGTGCGGCCTGAGCAAAGTTGTCGACCGTCAAGGCGACATCCGACAGGGTCGGCCCCATCAGAACCGAGACGTTATCGCGGAAGAAGACACCGTAGGCAGCAGCCGCGCCGGCAGCAGTGCCCAGATCGTCGATGGTCTTGACGTTCAGCTTGACGCCGGACACGGCGCCCGCATTGATCTCCGTGGCAGCAAGGTCGATACCGCGGCGCGAGCTGAGTCCGTAGGCCTGGTTCGGACCGGTCAGTGTGAGCGCGGCACCGACGTTGACCGTGACGGGCGCGGCGACAGCCGCTGGGACGAGCATGGCGAGGGCGGCCACGGCGGTCGTGGCGACGAGGGCAAAGCGCGAGCGCAGGCGTGGAGAAGACATGAGGCTTAGGGTACGCCACTTTCTCTGCGGATGTGGAACTCCGTGTGCTGGCTTAAAGGTGTCGACCCACGAGCAGGCTGGCCCCAATCGCGCCACCAAGGTCGCCGAGTGCAGCCACCAGGACTGGCGGAGCCTTGTCGGGCTGGAACAACGTTGGCTGCATGGCAGCAGCGATGCGGTCTGCCATTGGCTGGCCAAAGCGCGAACCAAGCCCACCACCGAGGATTACTGCGTCGAGATCGAGGATGTTGATCACATTCGCGGCCGCCGTCGCGATCGCATCGACAGCTTCGCCAATCAGCTCGCTGGCCAGCGGATCACCCGCTTCGAGTGCCTCCTGCCAGACGCGAGAGGAAAGACGCTCTTTGCCAGCCTGCTCCATCAGCGTGAAGAGATTCGTCTCACGACCAGCGGCCACCGCATCCCGGGCGCGCGTCTCCATGTTGCGGCGCCCAGCGTAGGCCTCCATCGTGCCGACCATGCCGCTCGGTTCGGCGAGACCGCCCCGTTGAATCACGGTGTGGCCGAGTTCTCCCGCCGCGCCACGGCCATGCCACAGCTCGCGGTTGAGCACGATGCCGCTCCCGACGCCTGTGCCCCACCAGATGCCGACAAAGTTGTGGAGCTTGGCGCCAGCGCCGAGATCGCGCTCGCCAAGCACCGCGACCGAGACGTCGTTGCCGAGAAAGACGGGGGCGCCACAGCCCTTCTTAATCGCCGCTGCAAGCGGATAGGGCTTGTCGAAGCCAGGAATGTTTGGCGCGCGCACAAGGATGCCGGCGCTCGCGTCCACTGCGCCCGGCGCCCCGATGCCAATCCCGACCAACTCGTTGGTCTTGCAGCCCGCATCGTCGGCCGCGGCCTTGATCGCCTCAATGATCGCGTTGATCACGCTCGCCGGGCCGTCTGCCGTGGGGGTGGCGAGGCGCGCTTTGCCACAGACCTTGTGCTTGTCATTGAGGACGACTGCCTCGATCTTGGTTCCACCAACGTCGACGCCACAGATTCGCTTACTCATACCGGCGACGCTACCAGTTTTCAAAATACCGACGGACGACGACCCTCTGGCGTAGACTCGCTCATATGAGCACTCCACAGTGGCACGAGGATTGGTTCCCTGAACTGCGCGACGCACGCCCGTGGCTGATGGAGGAGATGATCGACTCCGAACCAGCTGTGGCAAAGGCGATTGTCGGTATTGCTGGGCTCAAGAAGATCGCGGCAGCCGTCAAGAAGGCCCATGCCGCTGGCGAACCGATCGTCGTCGCTGGCTGTGGGACGAGCGAGCACGGTGCGCGTGCCGTGGCGGCTCAACTCGACGATGCTCTTGGCCATCGCGGCAGCCGCCCGGTTGGGCGCCAGGCGCTCGAGGCCTCGATCGACCCAGCGGTTGGCGGCATCACGATCGGAATCTCCCACGACGGCGGTACGCACGCCACAAAGCTTGCGCTCGAGGCTGCCCGCGAGGGCGGTGCCACGACCGCGCTGATCACAGCGAACCCCGACGGCCCACTGCTTGAGGCCGCCGACCTTGTTGCCATGACGCCCGCCAAGGACACGAGCTGGTGCCACACGATTGGGTACCTGTCGCCGATGGTCGCCGGTGCCGTGATCGCTGGTGTGATCGCCAACAAGCCTGTCGATGGCAACGCACTGCGCGGCCATCTCGAGGAGTGCCTCACCCTCCGCCCCCATGCGGCCGAGATTGCAGCGAACCTGAAGGGCGTCGAGCGGCTGATCGTGGTCGGTGGTGGCTACGATCGAATTAGCGCAGACGAGTTGGTCTTGAAGGTCGAAGAGGGGCTGCACCTGCCATCCGCAGCGCGCGATCTCGAGACGTTTTTGCACGGACACCTGCCCGCGTGTGACGAGCACACCGGGCTCGTGATCATCGCGACGGAGCACCGTGGGCGTCCGCGTCGCACCGACCGTGGCCGCATGTTGCTGCGTGCCGCACGTCGTGTGGGCATGCCCTGCGCGGCGATCATGGTGCCAGCTGTCGAGAGCGTCTGGGGCCGGGAACTGACGAACGCTGGTCGCATCCTGCTTCCCCATGCTCCACGCCTGCTCCCGAGCACGAGCGCACTGACTGCCACAGCAATCGCCCTGCAGCTCGTGACGCTCGAAATGGTGCACAGTGCAGGCACCTATCCCGACCTGATTCGTCGCGAATTCGAACCGTGGCGCGAGGCCGCCGCGATCATCGAGACCGACACCACGTGGTAAAGAGGAGCACAACGTATGTCTGCTGAAATGACCCCCGCCGCCAAGGAGCTCGTCACGGCGCTCCAGCACTTGCACGGCGCGGACCATGCGCTGCGCCAGTGCCTGACACTGCTGCGCCAGAGCGAGGAAGAGGTCCCCGAGACGGTCGAGGATGCGATGTCGCTCGTCGCTGACGCACTGCAGACGCTCGAGTCGTGACCCCCGAGCAGGCGCTCGCGCTCGCCTGCGACGCGCTCGGTACCGATCCGGCGCAGGCTGAGGTACTACGCGCAGCCGATGCGATCACCGTGCGGGTCGATGCGGGCCGCGTCGCGCGGGTGATCCCGGGCGATGCCGACTCGATCGTCGCCACCCAGCGCGTCTTGCTCGCAATCGTGCAGTTGCCCGAGCACATCTTGCAGCCTCTTGGCGAGGCGGTTGTGCTGGGTGACACCCTCGTCGTGCCGTACCCCCTCGTCGTCCCGGGCGCTGCTGCGGATGCCGACCTCGGCATCGCCGGTGCCTGCCTCGCAGCGCTCCATACGGCGGGGCGTCACCTGCTTAGTGATGATGCGCTTGACTTGCCATTGTTTGATCCGCTGGCGATCGCGACACGCTGGCTCGATCGTTCGATCGCGGTCTTTACCGAGTCCGAGCGTGCCGATCTACTCGCTGCGATCGGCGAGCACTGGCCCAACGTCACGGGGGAACAGACCGTCATCCATGGCGATGCTCATCGCGCCAACTGGTGGCCCGAGCGCGCCGACTGGTGGATGTTGATCGACCCCGAGTTTCTGTCGCTTGGCCCGGCCGTCTACGACCTGGCACCACTCGAAGTTACGGAGCGACGACTCGGCCTCGGTCCCTCACGTTTTTCGAGTTTCCAAGCGGGCTACGAGTCGCTGGGGGGCCGTATCGACCCAGCCGCGCTGGCTGCTGCGATTCGCGTGCGCGAGCTGCTCTCCGTGGCCTGGCTTGCCTCGCGCGTCGGCGAGGATTCGCAGATCGCCGTGCGCGCTCGGCATCGACTCAGCGATGCGCTCAGCGGACGCGATGGCTCATGGCTCGCGTAAGCACGGTCGAGCGTGGTCGTGGCCCGATCGACGTTGCGGGCACGCTGGCGTGGCTCGGCGATCGCACCGTGCGCGACATCGATACGTGGGATGGCACGACCTACACCCGCACGGCCCGGCTTGGCCGGTCTGTCGGGCGGATTTCGCTGACGGCGAATGGGAAGACAGGCGTGGAGATCAGCGCGTGGAACGCCACGGCGCTCAAACGGGCCACACCGCGGGTGCGCCACCTACTTGGGCTCGACGACGACCCGCGCCCGTGGCTCGAACTGCTCGGTAAGGATCCGGTGCTCGGCCCGCGCGTCACAAGCCGGCCTGGTCTACGCATGCCTGGCTCGTGGGACGCCTGGGAGATGTGTGCTCGCGCTGTGCTCGGCCAGCTCGTCAGCGTCGCGGCCGCCCGCACCTTGACGGCCCGCCTCGCCGAGCGGCACGGTGAGCACCTGCCCGATGGTGGGCTCGTCTTTCCCGACGCGGCGACCGTCGCCGAGGGTGACCTTGATGGCCTTGGTCTGCCAAACGCGCGACGCGATGCGCTGCGCGCGATTGCCGAACTCGTCGCCACCGGTGGTGTCGATCTCTCCCCGGGTGCCGACCCGGAGGCGGCGCAGGCGGCGCTCGTGGCGCTCAAGGGCATTGGTCCCTGGACTGCGATGTACGTCCGCATGCGCGCGATCCGCGACCTCGATGCCTTTCCAGCCTCCGATCTCGGCGTGCTGATCGCACTCGCGGACGCCGATGGGCGACGCCCCACCGAGCGCGAGTCGCGCCTGCGCGGCGAGGCCTGGGCTCCGTATCGTGGCGTTGCCACGATGCATCTCTGGTCGCCCTAGACTTTCGCGCTGTGACGCCACCGCTGCTCCCCGGACTGTCGCGTGCCTCGCTCGAGATTGCGGGCGAACGTCTCGAGGGCGATGCCCTGGCCGGCGCGGTCGGTGCCGTGGCCGCGTCGCTTGATGGGAAGACCCGCGTTGCACTCTGGTGCACGTCCGAGCTCGCAACCGGGCTCGGTATCGCTGGTGCACTCGTAGCCGGTGTAACGGTCGTGCCACTCAACCCTGCCTCGGGCGAGACCGAGGTCGCCCACGAGACGGGTGACAGCGCACCAGAGGCCGTGCTGGCGTCGGCAACAGCCGAGCTGCCTGCCGCGCTCGACTGGCTGCCGCGAATCGTGGTCGACCCAACGGCTCGCGCGCCACTCCAGACCGACGAGCCCGACGCGGATCTACCAGCGCTGATCGTCTACACCTCCGGCACAACCGGCCTTCCCAAAGGCGTTGTGCTGTCGCGTCGAGCGATCGCTGCCAACCTGGCGGCTCTCGCCGAGGCGTGGGCCTGGACGGAGGCAGACATCGTCACGCAGGCGCTGCCGCTGTTCCACGTCCACGGACTCGTGCTCGGTCTGCTCGGACCATTGCGTTTAGGTGGCGGCGTGCGCCACGTCGGTCGCTTTACGCCCGAGGCGATCGCGGCCGCGCTTGCCGACGACGCAACGATGCTGTTCGCCGTGCCGACCATGCATGGCCGCCTGCTCGCAGCCGCCGAGGCCGACTCGAAGATTGCCGATGCGTTGCGCGGCGCGCGTCTGATCGTCTCGGGCTCTGCCGCGCTACCCGCGCGCGTTCACGAGGCCTATACCCTGGCAACGGGACAACAGATCGTCGAGCGTTACGGCATGAGCGAGGCCCTGATGATCGCCAGCGCGCGCCACGATGGCCCGCGCATTCCGGGTGCCGTCGGCACCGCGCTGCCGGGTGTCGAATTGCGGATCACCGATGACGCCGGGGAAACACTCCCCGTCGGCGACACGGACGTGATTGGCAACGTCGAATTGCGTAGTGCAGCGTTGTTTGACGCGTACCTCGGCAATCCGACGGCAACTGCAGAGGCCTTCCGCGACGGCTGGTTCCGTACCGGCGACGTCGGCTCGTTGGACCACGACGGCGTGCTTCGCCTCGCGGGTCGCAGTACGACCGACCTGATCAAGACGGGTGGCTATCGCGTCGGTGCCGGAGAAATCGAGGCGGCCCTGCTCGAACACCCCGATGTGGTCGAGGCGGCCGTCCTCGGCATTCCTGACGACGACCTCGGCGAACGCATTGCCGCGTGGGTCGTTGTTGCACCAGGCAGCGATTTGACAGACGATGTCCTCGTGGATCACGTCGCCAGCCAGCTCGCCCCGCACAAGCGCCCACGTGTCATCACACGCATCGATGAATTGCCACGCAACGCGCTCGGCAAGGTGCAGAAGAAGCGTCTCGTGTCATGAGCAGCACGCGCCGACGCGACACACCGCTGCTCCACCTTCATACCTACATCCGCGCGCTGATTAGCGTCGCGATCTCGACCGGCACGCTCTACTTCGCGTCCGCGATCTTGCCTGGCCTCGACATCGAAGACCCGCTCCGGGCGATCGTTGCTGCAATCGCGATCTCGGTTGCGAACGCCCTGCTCTGGCCCCTGCTGATTCGCTTCGCCTTGCCCGTCGCAGTGTTGACCCTCGGCCTCGCTGGCTTCGCCATCAACGCTGCCCTGGTCTGGGCCATCGTCAACCTGATCGAGGGCATTGATGTCACCAGCTTCTGGACGGCCATGATCGTGGCCTTCCTGTTGACCCTCACCAACACGATCGTGACCAGCCTGTTTGGAATCGATGACGACGACTTCTACTACCGCAATGTGATCCGGCGCCAGGCGCGCAAGCACGCGGATGCGTCGTTGAGCGAAGCGGTTCCCGGCATCTTGTTCCTCGAGATTGACGGCCTCGCCGAGCCCGTCATGCGCCGCGCGATCCGCGACGGCAATGTGCCCGAACTCGCGCGCTGGCTCCGCTCGGGAAGCCATCGACTCGAGGGCTGGGAGTGCGACTGGTCGTCGCAGACGAGCGCGAGCCAGTCGGGCATCCTGCACGGTTCGAACGAGGACATCCCGGCCTTCCGCTGGTTCGAGAAGGAGACCGGTACGTTCGTCGTCTCGAACCACCCGGGCGGTGCAGCAGAGATCGAGCGGCGGCATTCCGATGGTCGTGGTCTGTTGGCAGGCGGTGGCGCCAGTCGCGGCAACCTCGTCACGGGCGATGCCGAGCACACGAGCTTTACGATCTCCGCACTCCACGCACGGCCGACGCGCGGCAAGGACTACTACGCGTACTTCGCCAACCCGTACACCGTCTTTCGTACCTTTATCCTGAGCATGCTCGACATTGGTCGCGAGCTCTATGCAGCGGCCCAGCAGATCCGTCGCGACGTCGTTCCACGCGTGCACCGCGGCCTCCGCTATTCGCTGCTGCGGGCCGTAACCGTCGTGATCCTCCGCGACATCGCCGTACAGACCGTGATTGCCGATGCCTACGCTGGCCGGCCGGTCGTCTATTCCACCTTCGTCGGCTACGACGAGGTTGCCCACCACTCTGGTATCGAGCGCTACGACGCGTTAGACGTGCTGCGCGGGATTGACCAGGCGTTCGGTCGGATCACGCATGCGGCCGAGACAGCAGACCGCCCGTATCACGTCGTCGTCCTCTCCGACCATGGCCAGAGCCAGGGCGCGACCTTCCTCTCGAAGTACGACATCACGCTCGAAGGCCTCGTCCATGGCGCCTGTGAGGCCGCCGTGATGGAGAACCCGTTCGGCTCGGACGAGGCCTGGGGCCAATTGAGCGCAGCAGTCTCGGAGCTCGTCATCCGCAAGGGCTCTGTGCTGGAGCGCATCACGCAAGGACACGAGAGCGGTGACGCGATCGTGTTGGGGCCTGGCCACGAGTTGGCGAGTAGCGAAGGCGCCGAGAGCGTCCGCGAGCTGATCAAGGTGCTCGCCTCCGGCAGCCTCGGCTTGATCTATCTCGACGCCGAGCCTGGACGGCGCACGCTGGAGCAGATCAACGCGACCTTCCCACACCTGATCCCCCGGCTCGTCAAGCACAAAGGCATCGGCTTCATCCTCGTGCTCTCCGAGCAGGATGGTCCCCTCGCAATCGGTGCGCACGGCGTGCATCACCTCGAGACCGGACGAATCGAAGGCATCGACCCGCTGCTGCCCTTCGGCCCGAATGCCGCCCGCCATGTGCTGCGCACCAGTGGCTTTGCCCATGTCGCGGACCTCATGATCAATGCCTCGTTCGACGAGCAGACCTGCGAGATCGGCGCCTTCGAGGAGCTCGTCGGCTCGCATGGCGGCCTCGGTGGCGAGCAGATGCACCCGTTCGTCCTCTTCCCCTCCGAGTTTCCGTGGCCCGAGGAGCCGGTCGTCAGCGCCGAGCACCTCCACCGCGTTCTGGTCGGGTGGCTGCACGACCTCGGCCACGACATTGCGCGCGTCAAACACCTCGAGCGGCTGCAGGAGGAAGCGGCCACTTCGTGAGTACGGGGGCGCATGCAGGACGTGACCACCTGACGTGGATCGGGCATGGCACGGTGCTGATTGCGATGGGCGGTACGCGCGTGCTCGTCGACCCGATCCTGCGTCCGCGCGTGATGCACCTCAAGCGCTTTCATCCGATTCCCAAACACGCGTTGCGGTCGCTCGACGCGATCATGATCACGCACCTGCACCACGACCATCTCGACCCACCATCGCTCGAGAGCCTCGGCAAGGACCTGCCGATCATCATGCCCGCGGGCTCCGCGCAGCTGTTGCGCCGTAAGCGCTTCACGCGCGTGATCGAAATCGCCGAGGGCGAGCGCATCCAGATCGGAGCCCTCAAGGCGACGGCGACCCACGCCGATCATCCCTCGAAACGCGACCACCCATTGAGTGGGTCGGCCGATCCACTGGGCTTTCTCTTTGAGGGCTCAAAGCGCATCTACGTCGCGGGCGATACCGACCTGTTTGACGAGATGGAGCTGCTCGGCCCCGTCGACTACGCCTGTCTGCCGATCTCTGGCTGGGGCCCAGGCCTCGGGCCGGGCCACCTGGATCCCGAGCGCGCCGCCGAGGCCGCCCGCCGCTTGCAGGCCAAGGTCGCAATCCCAATCCACTGGGGCACGCTCTGGCCGATCGGTCGCGGCGAGCCTCCGCACGAGCCCGCCGACGAATTTGTCGAACACTGCACGCGCGTTGCACCCGACAGCGAGGCACGACTGCTCGAACCTGGCTCAACCGTCGAGTTCTAAGCCCCGACTGCGCTCAGACGAGTCGTTGCAACTCGATCTCGGTCAGACCCGGATTGGCATCGCGTAGTGCCTGAACCTGTTCGGGATGGCAGGTGAAGTACAAGACCTGATGCCGCGTTGCGAGATCGGCGATCACCGCGGCGGCACCAGCGCGGCGCTCGGGGTCGAGGTTCGTGAGGACGTCGTCCATCAGGACCGGTAGCTCTGCCCCACCATCGTCGTGCAGCTCGTCGACGAGGCCCGCGCGCAGGCAGAGGTAGACGAGACCAACCGTGCCCTCCGAGAGTTCGGTAAAGGGCGTCGTGGTCCCGTCGGCGGCGATGATCTCGGAGCGTGCGCCCGCCTTCTCGCCATCGGGCATCCGAACCGAGACCCACGAGCCGTTCGTTGCCGTCTCGATTTGCTGCGCCGCGCGCGCGAAGACACCGGGCTGGTGCTCGGCGACGAAGCGATCGCGAGCGCTCTCGACGAGATCGTGCGCAAGCTGAAGCGTCAGCCACTGATCCGCCACGGCTCGTAGATCGGCCTCAGCGTCGGCAGCGGCCTGGGCGAGTGAGGCGAGGTCGGAGGAATCCTCGGCATTGGCGAGGAGGGCGCGGGTGCCACCGCGCGCCTCGAGTGCGGCCGCATGCTCCTCGCTCGCAACAGCGACCTGCTGCTCCAGCACCGTGCGCTGTGCGTCGGTGAGTTCTAGGTCGAGCGCCTGCGCGGCAGCCACCAGCGCGTCATCGTCCAGCGACAGCTCGTCGACTCGTCGCTGCGCAAGTGCCTGCCGATCCTGCCACGCCTGCAGCTCGTTGCGGCCGGCCGCGGCCTGCGCTCGCTGCTCCTCTAGTTGGTGCAGCGTTCGATCGATCGTGTCGCGCAACTGGCCGAGTTCGGTCGGGGGTTCAACACCGCTGGCCATCAGTGCAGCCGCTGCCCGCGCCGCGATTTCGGCCGCAGCAGTAGCCTCCGTCTCGGCGAGTGCCCCAGCACGAGCCGCTGCCTGCTCGGCGGTCCGAATCGTCGCGAGCGTCGTCAAGATGTCGTCGAGTTGATCGCTGCGAAGCTCGCCCAAGAGACCGAGCCCGCCGAGTGCTTCGCGCCACGCAGCCCGGGCCTGTTCTGCCAACTCCAAAGCCTGCTCGGCGGTCGGTCGCTGCTGATCGCTTGCCGTTGCCGTAGCCGTCGAGCGTCCCGTGCGCGAGCCAATCAAGCCACCAAGCAGGGCCGCACCAACGGCGACGCCAAGGATGCCACCGAGGATCGTGGCGGTGATGCTGATCGCCCAACCGGCACCGATCGCGAGCAGGCTGATGACGATCAGGGCCGCACCAAGCCCGCGCCGTGGCGTGGCCGACGACGGCTCGACGACGATGGGTACGTGTGTCGCAAGCGTACGAGCCGCGTCGCCAAGGCGAGTGGCCTCGCGCTCTGCCTCGCGGACGGTCTCGGCTGCCGTCCGCAGCGCGGCCTCGTCGCCAAGTGCAGGCACTGCAGCGGTTGCAGCCAAGCCGAGGTGGCTACGCCCGGCCTGTGCCCGCGCGTCCTCGTCGGCAGCATCGCTGAG
>JAEMTW010000001.1:0-6525 GCA_016462095.1 Thermoleophilia bacterium | reverse complement strand
GTCGGCTCTTCCACGCCTCCGTCCGCGGGTGCCTCAAGCGCGCTGAGTGCACGCAGTGCTTCGCGCAATTCCAGCAAACGTTCGAGCCGTTGCAACTCGCGTGTGGCGACAACCAACTGTTCGTGTGCAGCGTCGACGCGCTGCTCGGCTTCGGCAATCGCGTCGCTCGAACGCTCGACCGTGCCGGCCTCTCGTTCGGCATCGCGCAACGCTCGCCGTGCGGCCGTTGCCTGCTTCAGTGCATGCGCGTACGGCTGCTTCTCGCCCTGCCGTAGGTAGAGCGCATCGGCCCGCTTCTGCAACCCCTCGAGCACCGGGCCAGCCCCCGCACCGCCGCCGAGCACGGCCGAAGCGAGCACGCCAGCCCGCACCGAGGGGTCGTCAAGCAACCCCATCCAGGCAAGATCCTTGGCATCGAAGGTCTGGACGCGATCGAACAGTTCCGCGCTGGCAATGCCAAGGGCGTGCGCAAACGCGACATCGCCAACCGGCACGCCTTCGTGATCTGTCACCGTCAGCGACGAGCCCGCACGCTCGATCCGCAATCGGCGACCATCGTCCGTGACGATGTCGACGCGCCCGGCGCGCTGGCCGCCACCCTTCGGCTCCCGCCGCGGGCCCTCACCCTGCAGGCGCGGAAAGCCAAACAGCACCCCGCGGATCAACTGCATGGTCGAGCTCTTGCCCGACTCGTTCGGTCCATGGATGACGGTCAGGCCCGGCTCGGGCTCGACCACGCGTCCGGCAATGGCGCCGTAGGCGATCGCCTCGATGCGCGCGATCCTCATGCTGCGCCGCCCTGCTCGAGCAATAGACCAAGCGCGAGATCACGCGCGACAGCGAGTCGCGTTACGGGGTCCTCTGTGGCCAGCCCGACAAGCGCGCTGTCTGTAAACGATGCAGTGAGCCCCTCGAGCAGCTGCTCCGCTGCCGCGGGATCGGCCGCGAGCTCGTCGAACACGGCCAGCACCTCGGCTGCGAAGGCGTTTGACTGGCGCAAGTCGTCGAGGTCGACAGCGGGGCCGGCCGTCGAGGCAATTCGCTCCCAGACGAGCTCGGCATCCTCCTGATCGTCCAGGGCCGTTCGCAGACCAGCGAGATAGTCGTCGCGCACGAGCACCTCGTGGAGTGGCCCCCGACCCGTCAAGGTGACGCGCAAAAGTACGAGTCGACCGTCAGCTGCCGCCACGACGCTCGCGGCGCGCCGGCGAAGCTCGCGCTCGAGCGCGGCCTCATCGTCCAGCTCGTCAATCGCGACGTCGATCGCCTCGAAGCGCACGCGGTCGAGCTCGACGCGGCGATGGCTCAGCACCCGATCGCCCTCAAATTCGACCACGACGGCTCCGTGCGGCCCGCGCTCCCCCGACTTCGGCGAGCGACCCTGCAACGTGCCGGCGTAGACGATCGGCGGCTCGGCATTCTCTTCGGAGTAGGCATGGATATGCCCAAGCGCCCAGTAGTCCATCCGCGCGGCGACGAGATCGCCCACGCTGCAGGGGGCGTAGTGGCCATGCCCTTCGCGCTCGCCAAGCGAGCAGTGCAAGACGCCAACGTGCAGACCTGGCGCGTCGCCACGCTCAAAGGCCAAGGCCAGGTTGTCCGTCACCTCACGCTTTCCGAACGACACGCCATGAACCGTCACGGGGCCAGTCGGCCCCTCGAACGTCTCGCTCGTCGGGACATCCTTGCGAAAGACGGTCACACCCTCCAACCCCTGCAGCGGCGAGCGGCCACTGAGCGGGTCGTGATTGCCATGGATCGCAAAGACACGGATGCCGGCCGCGTGCAGACGCTCGATCCCCCGCCGGACGCGCGAACGCCCCCGTGGCGTCCCATCAGCACGATCAAAGAGGTCGCCCGCCAAGACCAGAAACGCTACGTCCTCAGCGAGACAACAGTCGACCAATGCGTCCCACGCGTCGAGCGACGCGTCGCGCATCACGTCGTCCAACCCCTCGCGCAGCGTCCCAATGCCCACGAAGGGACTATCGAGATGGAGGTCGGCGGCGTGGATGAAGCGGTTGCTCATGCGAAGGGATCGGGCGGGAGGCCGATGCGACTGTTGTCGCGGGCCTCCCGCCGAACCTTACGCATACACCCGGCTTGCGCCGCGGAAACCTACGAGTTAGAGCCGGATTCGGCGAGCTGCTTGCCCGCCATTGCCGTGGCGATCAAGGCGATTCCGTCGAACAAGAGCTGGATGCCGACGAGCAGACCAATCGCCCACGCAGCCGACGATGGCAGGTCGCCAATCACGAGCACGGCGATCACGATCGAGAGCACACCGTTGACGATCGTCCACCCCGCGTTCGGGACCTTGCCACGCGACGCAATACCAGCGATCAGGCGCAGCACACCGATCAAGAGGAAGAAGATCGCGAGGATCCACGTCAACGTGATCGTGCCCGAGACGGGATTGATGATCAGCCAGACGCCAGCAACGACATACAAGACGGCGAGCACACCACTCCAGATGCGATGCCCTGTCGAGCCACGCGAGATCGCTTCAGCGACGTACGCCACGGCACCAATCAACAGCAGAATGCCGACGAGGTACGTGATCGTCACGGAGGCCAGCGGCGGCAAAATGATCGCGATCGCGCCAAGCACGGTGGAGATGATGCCGGCCGTCAGCAGCAGCTTCCAGCTTTTTCCGAGCGCGGTCTTGATTTCCGGGGGGAGCCCCGGCATGGCAGTGGACATGGTGCCTCCAATAAATGACAACAGCCCGGTGTACGCTCAGGGGCGCGTAAATCCTGCCGACGCTAGGGTTCCACCATGCGTCACGTACCCGACAGCCTCGCCCAAGACCGCGCCCTCCTGCTTGTGGTCGACGTGCAAGAGAAGTTTCGACCGCACATCACTGGCTGGGACACGATGGTCGCTCACGTCGACGCGTTGATCAAAGGCTGCGTTGCGCTCGACGTGCCGATCATCGTCACCGAGCAGTACCCGAAGGGCCTCGGCCACACGATCGAGGAACTCGCTGAGGGGCTGACCGGTGTGGAGCCGATCGAGAAGCGCGCGTTCTCGTCGCTCGGCGCGCCCGAAGTCGTCGCGCAACTCGACCAGTTTGGCCGCGACCAGATCATTGTCTGTGGCATCGAGGCGCACGTCTGCGTGCAGCAATCTGTCGCCGACATCCTGCGTGGTGGTCGTCAGGCGCACGTCGCACTCGATGCGATCGCCAGCCGCACAGCATCGAGTCGCGAGGTTGGCGTCCGCCGCATGCGCGCGGCTGGCATGGTGCCAAGTGGCGTCGAATTGGCGCTGTTTGAGATGATGGTCAGCGCCGACCACCCGCAGTTCAAGACCATCTCCGGCCTCGTCCGCGACCTCCCTCAATCCTTCTCCTGAGGAGCCCGAAGTGAGCCTCACCCTCCACACCCACCGCTTCTCGTCGAATGGCCAGAAGGCGCAGTTGATGCTCGACATCCTCGGCCTCGACTATGCCGTGCGCGAGGTCCCATTCGAGGCCGAGCGCGCCGACTGGCACGTTGCCGTCAACCCCATGGGCGGCATCCCCGCCCTCGTCGATGGCGACTTCCACCTCGCCGAGTCGAACACGATCTTGCGCTACTTGGCCGACCGTGAAGGCCGCGACGATCTCTACCCGCGCGATCCCAAGGAGCGCGCCACGATCGATTGGATCCTCGACCTGTGGGCACTGGTCGTCCGCCCCACGCTGTTTTCGTATGAGTCAGCGCAGTACGGCATCGTGCTCGGACTCGGCGCATTTGCCAAAGACGCGGCCCCCGAGGCAGAGGTGCAGGAGAAGTTCGACAAAGCCGTACCGAAACTCAACCAGGCGATGCAGGTCCTCGACCCCGTTGGTCCGTGGGCCTGCCTTGGCCACCACACGATCGCCGACATCGCAGCGACGCCGGTGCTCCATCGCCTCGTCCACGCCCCCGTCGACCTCAGCCAAGTCCCGCGGATGCAGGCGTGGGCCGAGGCGTGTCTCGCTACTCCCGAATGGCAGGCGCTGATTCCGACCTGCGGCGTGCCGCAAACCTAGCTCAGCAAGAGCCGACAGCCGGCGCCGCGAAGATCCGCTCCACCAAGAGATCGGCCCGCTCCGCAACCTTCAACGAGAAGGCTCCGGCTTGGGCCATTCGAACAATCGTCTGCCCGTTCGCGTCAGCCGAAACACAATCCGCGACACCCCCCCGCTCCCAGTACGGCATCCAACGCACCCGCAACAAATAGCGACCAGGTTCCGACACGGTTCCACTGAGCACCGCATGATCCTGCTGCGTGATATTGGCCACCCCTGGACCCGTCATGAGCGGAGTCGCGGAAGGCAGTTCGTAGATCGTCCACGAACCAGAACGCTCCACAATCTTCAAGCCAGAGGTTCCCGAACGCAGCAGTTCCGCCTCCGCATATGCCCCCTCAGTATCGAGCTCGGTATCCGGCAACAAGACGTAACGGACGGCACGCGAGCGGAGCCACGTCTGGAACTCCTCAGGACTGATTGTCTTCTCGTAGAGCAGCGGATTCTCAACCAAATCGACCTGGCGATACCAACCACGCACCAGTGCAAAACCAGCCTGAGGAATCCAATAGGCCTCCCAGCGCCCAGCCGTCTGCACCACTTCAACGCGATAGTTCGATGTTTCGTTCTGCTCCAAGTAGGCGATCGCTGGTTGCCAGAAGGCCGGCGTCGTCGGCCGCGAATCGCTGCGGAACATCGCGGCGCTCAAGTCCGGCACCGCCCCGTAGGCAAATGCCCCCGCGAGCGCAATCAAGACGATGATGCGCGGCCGCCACGATGTCAACATCACGGCGATCAACATGATGGGAAACGCGAAGTAGCGCAGCCTCACAAAGTTATCGCCAATCGGTGTGGGGATCGCAAACAAGACCAGCGACCCCACGGCCCAGACAATCATCAACCACATAATCAGGTGCGCTTCGGGGCGACGGCGGGCAATCACCACGCCAAGAATCGATAAGCACAACACCGCTACGAGGTGTGAGAACAAGAACGGATAGATCCCCTCGGACGGGAAGAGCCAACCAATCGCCAACTGCACAACGACGAGTGCAGCGAGCCACGCGGCGATCACGAACGTTCGTGGTTCGAAGCGGCGATGCTCAAGCCACACCGCGACGAGGATCATGCCGAGAAACACGAAGGCCAGCGGGCTCAATCCCAACGTCAATGCACCAAGTACGCCCCCAATCACATGCCGGTGAGACTGGAGCGCAACGAGACAGGCCAGCATCGCTGCCGCACCGATCGCATAGGCGTACCCACCTGTAAAGAGCGGCCCCAAGACGAGCAGGGCTGCGATCCGCGCGCTCCAAGCGGCACGTTGCCCCCACCGCTGCACGACCAACCAGGCATACAGTCCTGCTGACGCAACAACCGACACGGCGGCCAAGGTGACCGGCCCAATTACTCGCTGCGGCAGATACGCCAGCAACGAGTACGACGCCAGCGGATAGTCGCCCCCGTACCAAAAGTTGTCCCACAGCGCAGCGTTGCGTGCGACCAACAACGCTCGATAGAGATGCGCAGACGCATCGTCTGGCTTCGGCAAGATGGTCGTGACCAACAGCACACCGAGCAGCGCAATCACCGTCGCAATGATGATCTCGCGCACCAATGGCGGCACGCGAACGTACCACGACCGCGACGTTTCGAGGTACGCGTTCATGACCTCATAGCGTACTCTCCCGAGGGCAGGATTCGCGATCCTTCACCGAGCTCTCACGTTGTGCCGAGCGACCCGCCCTCTTCCTCTACGGCACGTCGCGCACCCGGACGGGCGAGGACGGCATCGTAATGGGCCGCAACCTTCGTATCGGCCCACCAGCTAGCATCGCCCGGCAGTTCTGTCCCCCACGACGACAGCATCGCGAGGTAGATGTCGGCAATCGAAAACGCGTTGCCCTGCAGGAACGGACCGGAACCAAGCTTGCCGCTGATGTGAGAGCGCAGAGCCGTCAACTCGTCGACGGCGTTGGCCTGGACGAGGTCTGCTCCGTTCGGGTCATTCGTGTAGCGCGCGGGGTAAAAGAAGCGCAGGAATGCAGGCTGGACTGTGTTGGTCAGGAACATCAGCCACCGCATCGCCTCGGCGCGCTCGGCCGTGCCGACCGCCGGGATCAGACCCTTGTCGGCATGCAGGTCGGCGAGGTGCAGACAGCAGGCAGCCGACTCGGTCAACACAAGATCGCCGACCTTCAGTGTCGGCACCTTACCGAACGGACTCAGCTTGATGTAGTCCGCAGGAGCCGTCGGGACACCATCGTCGGTGCGCTCAACGAGCACGAATTCGTAGTCGACGCCAAGCTCCTCCAGCACCATGTGCGGAGCGGTCGTGGCTGTACCAGGGATGCCGTAGAGAGTAATCATGGGCGAAGTCTAGCGGCGCCCACAATCACGCTCACCGCGATGTCACAAAGGGGTCATGTCACAAAGGGGTCAGACCCTTATGTGACACCAGACGGCCTCCGGCCGTACCTGATGTCACATAAGGGTCTGACCCCTTTGTGACATGACCCCTTTGTGAC
>JAEMTW010000192.1 GCA_016462095.1 Thermoleophilia bacterium | reverse complement strand
GTTGTTGACCGCGCGTTGCGCGGACCTCATCTCTAGGGAGCAGATTGTGAGTCACGATCGGCTACCCAAACGCCCTGCGTTTGGGCCGATAGTTCCTCTCAACTTGCGGCGCTCTCTACTCAGGTCGCGAGGAGCAGCTCTGCGATGTCTACCGCATTCGAAGCGGCACCCTTCCGCAAGTTGTCACCCACGACCCAGCACGCCAACCCATTCGGACAACCCAGGTCCTCGCGGATACGGCCGACGAAGATGCCGTCTTTGCCCGTGGCCTGACGGGCTGTTGGGTACGTCATTGAGTCGGCGTCGTCCAAGACGGTGATGCCCGGTTCTGCCTCCAGCAGCGTGCGGAAGGCGCGGGCGGAGAGGGGCTCGCGGGTTTCGAGCCAGACGGCCTCGGAGTGGCCGTTGATGACGGGCACGCGGGTGCACATGGCGGAGACGCGGAGGTCGGGGAGGTCGAGGATTTTGCGGGACTCGTGGACGAGTTTGAGTTCCTCATCCGTGTAGCCCTGATCGCCCGAGAAGGATCCTGCGACTGGCAAGACGTCGAAGGCGATCGCCTTTGGGTACTGGCGTGGCTCGGGGTTGTCGTTGCCGGCCAAGACGTCGGCGGCCTCGGCACGCAACGCGTCGATGGCGGCCTGGCCCGTGCCCGAGACGGCCTGATACGTGGCAACCGTGATGCGCTCGAGGCCGACGGCGTCGCGCACCGGACGGAGGACGGGCATTAGTTGCATCGTCGAACAATTCGGATTGGCAATCACACCCGCGTGGCCACGGATGGCGTGGGGGTTGACATCGGCCACCACGAGCGGCACGTCGGCCTGCATGCGGAAGGCCGACGAGTTGTCGACGACCGTTGCGCCCGCGGCGACTGCGACTGGCGCCCACTCGCGCGAACGGGTGGCGCCCGCCGAGAAGATTGCGACATCGATGCCGTCGAACGAGTCGGCCGAGACGGCCTGGACCGTCAACTCCTCGCCCTTGAATTGGACCTTCGTGCCGGCGCTGCGCTCTGACGCGAGCAAGACCAGCTCGTCGATCGGCAGGTCGCGCTCCTCGAGCACCTCCAGCATCGTGCGACCAACCGCGCCCGTCGCACCAAGAATGGCGACTCTAGCCACGCACAGCCTCTTCCTCCGTCGGCTCGTTCTCGAGCTCGAAGGCAGCATGGAGTGCACGCACAGCCGTGGGGATCTCGCTCTTAGCGATCATGCACGACGCCTTGATTGGCGAGGTGGTGATCATCCGCAAGTTGATATTGAGATCGGCGAGGGTGCGAAACATCTTCGCGGCGACGCCGGGATGCGAACGCATGCCCGCGCCGATCAGGCTGACCTTGCCGAGCTCGTGGTCTTCCTCAACCGTCATCGGACCAAGCGCCTGCGAGGCCTCCTCGATCGCGATGCGGGCAATGCCGACATCCTCCGTCGGGACCGAGAAAGACAATTCGGCCACACCATGCACGACGTTCTGCAGAATCGTGTCGACGTTGACGCCATGCTTCGCGACCGCATCGAACACCGTTGCGGCAGCACCCGGCACGTCAGGAATGCCAGTCAGCGTGAAGACGACTTCCTTCTCGTTATGGGTGACACCCGAGATGATCGCCTGTTCCATGCCTTCCTCTCCAATCCAGGTTCCCTCCTCGTCCGAGAAGGTCGAGCGGGCGTGCACACGCACACCATGATTACGAGCCAGCTCCACCGAACGGAGCATCAACACCTTCGCACCAGACGCCGACATCTCCAGCATCTCGTCATACGAAACTCGCGCTAGCTTGCGGGCGTCCGGCACGATCCGCGGATCGGCGGTGAAGATACCCGCCACATCCGAGTAGATCTCGCACGCCGCACCCAGCGCAGCGGCCAGTGCGACGGCCGTGGCGTCCGAGCCGCCACGACCCAGCGTGGTGACGTCCTTCGTCTCCGGCGAGACACCCTGGAAGCCCGCGACCAGCACGATCTTGCCATCATCGAGCGCCTCGACAACACGGTCGGCGCGAATGTTCGTGATCTTCGCCTTCGTATGCGCAGCATCCGTCTCGATGCCAGCCTGCGAACCCGTCAACGACACAGCCTCAAAGCCCATGTCGTGGATCGCCATCGCCACGAGGGCGCACGAGATGCGCTCGCCCGTCGACAACAACATGTCCATCTCGCGACCATTCGGCACGTCCGAGACCTGATTCGCCAGCTCGATCAGCCCATCCGTCGTCTTACCCATCGCCGAAACCGTGCCCACGACACGCTTGCCACCCCTGCGCATCGCAACCATCCGGGCAGCAACATTCTTGATCTTCTCGGCATCGGCCACAGACGAGCCACCGAACTTCATCACAACCGTGTCGAAATCGTGTTCTGGGCGAGCAGCCATCGTGCCCGCATGGTGACAGAGCGCTCGTGGCAGCGTCGCTATTAGGTGGCTTATTCGATGACGCGGCGGCCATCGAGTGCGCGGCCCAGCGTGACCTCATCGGCAAACTCGAGGTCGCCACCGACCGGCAGGCCACTCGCAAGCCGCGTGATCTTGGCATCCGCCCGCAACAGACCAGCGATATAGGCGGCTGTCGCCTCGCCCGTCATCGTCGGATTCGTCGCCAGAATCACCTCAGTGATCCCGCCCTGCTGCACGCGCTGCACGAGCTGGGCGATCGTCAGATCCTCGGGGTCGACACCATCGAGCGGGGAGAGGGCGCCACCCAGCACGTGATAGCGGCCGCGAAACGCGCCCGAGCGCTCGATCGGATCGACATCCTGCGGCGCCTCCACGACACAGATGACCGACTCGTCACGCCGCGTGTCACGACAGATCGGACACAGCCCATCCTCGGCAAAGCCGAAGCACTCAGGGCACGGATGGATATGTGCCCGCGCATGCTCGATCACGTGCGCCAAATTGAGAGCATCGGCCTCGGGCACCCGCAACAGGTGCACCGCCAGACGCTGCGCCGAACGGCGACCAACGCCAGGAAGACGCGTCAACTCTCGCACCAACGCCTCAGCAGACGGGGGCAACACGACGCGCTAGAACCCCGGCAGCGACATGCCGGCAGTCAACGGACCGAGCCGCTCTTGCTGCGTCTGCTCGGCAACCGCCTTGGCATCGTTGAGAGCCGCCAGCACGAGGTCTTGCAGCATCTCCGGATCGTCCGGGTCGATCAGCTTCGGATCGATCTTGATGCCGCGCCAATCGCCCGTCGCCGTGCACGTCACCGTCACCAAGCCATTGCCAGCCTGGCCCGTCACCTCAGTGACCGCCAACTCCTCTTGCGCCTTGGCCATCTCGGCCTGCATCTTCTGAATCTGGCGCATCATTGCCTGCTGGTTCATTGCAACTCCTCTTCGCTCGCATCCAAAGTTTCCACGAGGTTGCGGACGAACTCCTCCTCGCGGGTATGGGGATCGTCGTCAACCTCGACCTCTACACCGTCCGACGCGGGCGTCTCGGGAGCCGAGGCGTGGGGGACAGCATTGACAACCGGCGGCGGCGCACCCTGATCGGGCAGCGTCTCGAAGACGACGCGCAACT
>JAEMTW010000191.1 GCA_016462095.1 Thermoleophilia bacterium | reverse complement strand
TCGGGGTTCCGCCAGAGAAACGGAGCATTGTGGAGTGCGTGTTCGTTCGGATCCAAGGTCGTTCCGTTGGGCTGGACGTTCAACGTGACATTTCAGAGAATACTGGGTCTTGTCCCAGTCCGTCAAGCGCGGCTATCCGTGGGACACTTCATCCCATGCTCACCTGCCGCGCCGCCCTCCTGCACGAGTTCAACGCCCCGCTCGTGATCCACGACAACCTCGTCGTCGCTGATCCAAAGCACGGGGAGGTGCTCGTCAAGCTCGGTGCCACTCTTGCCACGAATGTTCAGAAGGGGTCAGACCCGATCTGGACATTGGCTGACGAGCAAGCTCGTCTATCAAATGTCCAGATCGGGTCTGACCCCTTCTGGACATTCGTCGTGTCACTAGGCGCGAGCAGGTAGCGGCGGCATACTTTCACCATGCCTGCGCACCCGCTTGATCCTCTTAGCCCCGACGAGCTTGCCGCCGCGATCGAGATCGTTCGCCGCGAACAGAGCCTCACCCAGAACCACCTGTTCGTCTTCACGCTGCTCGACGAGCCAGCGAAGGACATCCTCGCCGCGTGGAAGCCAGGCGACCCGATCGATCGCGCCGCGCGCATCACCGTCTGGGACCGCGCCGAAGGACTGCTGATCGAGAGCGTGGTGGGGCTCGACGGAACGATTCGTCGCTGGGAACCACAGCCAGGCCAGAAGGCCGCACTGCTCGGGCCCGAGGCGACTGCCTGCATCGCCGCCGCCAAGAGCGACCCGCGCGTGCTCGAAGGGCTGCGGAAGCGAGGCATCGACGACGTATCGCAAATCCACATGGAGACCTGGCCCTTCGGTATCGACATCCCTGAGCACCTCGACGATGGTCGGCGCCTGTTTTGGACTCCGATGTGGCATCGCCCCACGCCCGATGCCAACCAATACGCACACCCGATCGGCGGACTCCATGCGATCGTCGCGATCGATACCGCCGAGGTCGTTGAGGTCGAAGACACCGACGGGATTCCGACGCCCCAGACACCCGGTCCGTATCGCCTCAGCCAGACCGGCGGCGACGTCACCCTCAAGCCGCTCGAGATCGTCCAACCCGAAGGCGCCTCGTTTACCGTCGATGGCTGGGAGATCAATTGGGAGCGCTGGCGCCTTCGTCTCGGCCACTGCCAACGCGAGGGCCTCGTCATCAACGACGTCCGCTTTGACGATGACGGCACCGAACGCAAGATTGCTCACCGCATGTCGATCGCCGAACTCGTCATCCCCTACGGCGACATCGGCATCAATGGCGCGGCCCGTAAGGCTGCCTTCGACACGGGCGAGTTTGGCCTCGGTAACTACACGAACTCGCTGACGCTCGGCTGTGATTGTCTCGGCGAGATCGTCTACCTCGATACGGTGGTTGCCGACGCGGCGGGCGAGATTCACGTGACGAAGAACGGTATCTGCCTCCACGAAGAAGACTTCGGGATTCTGTGGAAGCACACCGACACCGATGGCCACGTTGAGGTGCGGCGCAGCCGTCGCTTCGTTGCCTCCTCGATCGCCACGATCGACAACTACGAATACGGCTACTTCTGGTACTTCTACCAGGACGGCACGATCGAATTCGAAGCCAAACTGACGGGCATTGTGCTGACTCGTGCAGGCATTCCCGGCGAGCAGAACCCGTCCGCAACCGAGCTCGAGCCGGGCCTGCTCGCGCCGTACCACCAGCACCTCTTCTGCGCGCGCCTCGACCTCGACGTCGACGGTGCCGGCAACACCGTCTACGAGGTCGATGCGGTCGCACACCCAATGGGGCCAGACAACCCGGCTGGCAACGCGTACTTCACACGGGAGACCTCACTCGCCTCGGAGAGTGTGGCCCAGCGCGTGATTGACCCGTTTGCGAGCCGCGTCTGGAAAGTCGTCAACCCGACGCGTTCAAACCACATGGGCAAGCCCGTCGGCTACACGTTGATGCCCGGCGGTGCCTCCTGGCCGATGGCCGATCCAGAGTCCGTCATCGGCAAGCGCGCGCGCTTTATGTACCACCACCTCTGGGTCACGCAGCAACGGCCCGACGAGCTCTATCCGGCGGGCGACCACCCGTACCAGCACGAGGGGCTGGATGGCCTGCCGCGCTGGACGGCCGCCGACCGTCCGCTCGAAGACAAGGACGTCGTGCTCTGGTACACGTTCGGTACGAACCACATCCCGCGCACCGAAGACTGGCCGGTGATGCCCGTCGAGCACACCGGGTTCCACCTCAAGCCAAGCGGGTTCTTTCGTCGCAGTCCCGGCATCGACGTGGCGCCGAGCGAGCCAAAGCACTGTTGCAGCACGAACCCGCACGACGC
This sequence comes from Thermoleophilia bacterium, assembly GCA_016462095.1. GTDB lineage: Bacteria > Actinomycetota > Thermoleophilia > Gaiellales > F1-60-MAGs149 > F1-60-MAGs149. Next base: position 1,267 of record JAEMTW010000191.1, on the reverse strand, counting down.
CAAGAACTGAGTGGATCAACTTTGCTTTGGGGTCAGACCCCAAAGCAAAGTTGATCCGCACCTACTTCAGCAGCGGCGCGATCTCTTGGAGTTGCGTGATGCCCGTCGGGTCGGACTCGTCGCCGAGCGCCTGGATCGCAACCTGGTCGGCACCAGCGTCGAGATGCTCGCGGAGCTTGGCCACGACCGTCTCGGCATCGCCGTGCGCGACGAGGGCGTCGATCAGACGATCCGAACCACCATTGGCAACGTCATCCTCGGTGAAGCCCATCCACAGCAGGTTACGCTTGTAATTCTCGATCTGGAGATACCAGCCAATTGCGCCGCGGGCGCGCTCGCGGGCCTTGTCAGCATCGGTCTCGATGATGATCTTGTGCTCGGGGATTAGCAGCGGGTCGGGGCCGAGGATCTCGCGAGCACGAGCGGTGTGCTCGACGGGGACGAGATACGGGTGCGCGCCGAGCGACAGGTCGCGTGCAACCTCGAGCATTGGCTTACGCAGCGCCGCAATGATCGTCTGCACAGGAGCGACCGGATCTGCCGATGGGTCGGGCGTGCTGAAGTCCGTCTCATTGAGTTGCGTCAGGTACTCGCGCATCTTCGCGACGGGCTTGAGGTACGTCGCGCCACGTGGGTCGACCTGTGGCGGGTGGCTGACACCGAGCCCGAGCAGGAAGCGGTCGTCGAACGAGTCGTTGAGCGTGCGGGAGGCACTCGCCGAGGCAAGTGCATCGCGGGCCCAGACGTTGGCGATACCGCTCGCGACCATGATCTGCTTCGTGGCACCAAGGATGACTGCGCCGTTCGAGTACGACTCGCGCACGCCCATGCCTTCGGGGTACCAGAGGCACGTGTAGCCTGCAGCCTCGACAGCTGCCGCCGTCGGTCGACCAAGCGCAGCCGGTACGGCGGTTAGTGCGCCCACCCAGGCGCCCCACGTGCCGAGTTTGCTGCGCATTGCTGCGCGATCTTCGCTGAGTCCCATCGTGTCCCCTTGGTCGAACTGGTCTGCCGACATGATGCCGCCAATCGCTCTTCGCGTCCGCACATACTCCAAGCCTTCACGCATACGGGCCACCTGTATGCGCGTAGTGCTGTCACATCGCGACGCACGGAAAGGTGACAATAAAGCGAAAACAGTTTTCGGAGGCGACATTCTGGGCCCGGGCCCAGAATGTCTCCTCTGCACATCCACTCGCCTACCCAACCGACGAGCGCAGGTAGGTAGGCAGAACGGTCGCAGCGAGAGCGGCGAAGACGTTGCAAC
>JAEMTW010000190.1 GCA_016462095.1 Thermoleophilia bacterium | reverse complement strand
ACGCGGTACGCAACCCTGCCGCCACTGCCGGGTCGACGACACCATTGCCACAGTCAGTCGTCCACGCGATACGCCAGCCCTCAATGCCACCGGGCGTTGCAGGAATGCGCACGCGCTGGCGCAACGTTGCCGCATCTTCTGGGTGCGGGCCAGCCCCAACGTTCTGCATCAGTGCGCAGTCCGCCACCGTGCGCGCCAGCGGTCCAACGTGCTCATACGGGTCGAGGTTGTCGGGTGTCACCTCGGGATTGCGTCCATGCGGCGGCGTGTAGCCAACGACTCCGCACTGCGCCGCGGGATACCGAATCGATCCGCCAATGTCTGTTCCGGTCGCCAGCGTCGTGGTCCCCGCTGCCAGCGCTGCACCCGAGCCTCCGGACGATGCACCACACGTCAGCGTCGCGTCCCACGGATTGCGTGTCACGCCGTTTAGCCGCGACGTCGTGATCCACGCACACGCAAACTCGGGCGATGTCGTGCGTGCGTGGACGATGGCGCCTGCCCGCAGCAAGCGCTCGACCCACGGATGTGACCGTGTTGCCGGAGGGTCGTCACGGTGGACCAGCGACCCGTGCGTCGTCGTCGTACCTCGTACCGCCATCGTCTCCTTGACGCCGAGCGTCAATCCCTCCAGCCGACGTGCTCGCCCGTCTCGGTAGCGCTGCTCTGCGACCAACGCTGCTTTTCGAGCCCCGTCATAGAGCGTCTCGGAAAACGCGTTGATGACGGGCTCCGCGATCTCGGCCTGCGCGATCTGTGCTTCGAGGATGTCAACCGGCGATAGGTCGCGTGCTGCAAACAGCCGTAGTTGTTCCGTCGCCGAGAGATAGGCGACTTCGAGATTCGCCATCGTTATCTGGTTGCTTTCATAGTCATACGCCGAGCCGCCGCTGAAGGAAATCGCGGATTACCGCCAGGTATGCCTCGGCCTCTTTCTCGAGGATCGTCAGGTGGCTGGAGTTGCCAAACACCACGTACTCATTGTCAGGAATCCCCTCGGCGAGCGGGCGACTGCACCGTTGCGGTGTCAGCTCATCAAACCAGCCACAGACGATCAGTGCAGGCACAGCGATCTCGGGCAGTCGGTCCGTGATGTCGTAGTGGGCCTGTGGTCCCGTTCCCATAAACTCGTGTGGGCCCCAGAGCGCATACGCGGGACCCATCGCTGGGAAATACTGCTCGTCGATTTTCTTGAGCCCGGCCCTTGAGGCCGCGCCGTCGTATGGGCTTGTTCGATAGACATGACGGGCATAAAGCTCTGCCACTGCATCGAGGTATTCCGGGTCGTCGAGCGTCCCAGCACCTTCGTGTCGCAGCATCGCCGCGTGACGTTCGGCACCCAAAGACACGCGATGATCTGAGATGTCGAGCAGGTATGCCCTGCCGTTGGCATATGTATTCGACAACACGAGTGCCTCAACATTGGCGGGGTACTGCAGCGTGTATGCCAACGCCAGCATGCCTCCCCAGGATTGCCCGTAGAGGCTTACGACACCCAAATCGAGCGCCGTACGGACCGTCTCGACCTCATCGATAAAGCGTTGGACTTGCCAGAGGCTCGGATCGTCTGGCCAGTCCGAATCGCCGCTGCCAAGCTGGTCGTACAGCACCAGCCGCATATCGTCGCCGAGGACCTCGTTGAGTCGCTCGATGTAGGCACTGCTGGGACCAGGACCACCATGCAATCCGACCAGCGTGCGGGTACCCGTGCCGTAGACGCGATAGGCAATCGTGTATCCCTGCTCAACGGTAATCCGACCTTCGTCAACCAGTTCCGCTGGTGTCACCCGCGCATTTCGCTGCAGCATTCGACCGCTCTCCGTTCGGTACCAACTCGGTTGCCCTCAATCGTGATGTACACCCTATACCTCGCCGCGTCCACAGTCGAATCGCGGCCAGGATCTGAATCCAATCAGAACGTGGCGGCGGTGATCAGCTTCCTATTGGGGTCAGACCCTTTTAGGAAGTCAGAGACGGCTCGACTGCTCGGTTACGTGATCCGACTTCCTAAAAGGGTCTGACCCCAAAGCAAAGCTGATCGCCGCTACTCCAGCTGCCCCGCCGCAAGCGGGTCGCGTGCGGGCTCGACCGGATGGACGGAGCGCACGGCGATGGTGATGCCGACGATGATGATGATGCCGCCCACAAGCTGTTTCCAGTCGAGCCGCTCGCCGAGCAGGAGCGCCGAGAAGACGACGCCAAGGAAAGGCTGCAGCGGCATCAACGCGACCGCCCGAGCCGTGCCCGCCTTGTGGATGGCGATGAACCAGAGCAGGTTCGCCACGATCAGCGACGCCACCAACGCGTAGCCGAGACCAAACCAGGCTCCGGGTACGAAGTCCGAGAAGTCCTGATCCAGCAATTGGGGCACACCAAGAATCGCAATCAATGGGGTGCCCACCAGCATCATGATTGCCGAGACGTGCGTGGCGGAATAGCGCTGCAGCAATGGTCGAATCAGCACGCTGTAGGTACCCCACGTGATTGCGGCCCCCAATGCGTACACGTCGCCGAGGAGGCTGCTGAAGGAGAGGGTGGCACCCGACCCGATCAGCACCAGCAGCACGCCGAGCGTGCAGATCCCGATCGCTCCCCAAAACCATGGCTTGACGAACTCCCAACCCAACAGCCTCGCCAAGAGTGCCGCCCACAGCGGCGTCGTCGCGAACAGCAACGTGACCGTCGAGGCCGTGGTCTGCTCGACGGCGTACATAAACGAGTACTGATTGAGGGCAATGCCGACCGTACCGCCGATCAGAAACAGGGGAATATCGCGACGCTGGACCCGCAATGACCCCTCACGTACCAGCACGATGATCAGGTAGATCACTGCGCCGGCCGCAAAGCGCACGAACGAGAACGCCATCGGGTTCCACCCGACAACGGCAAGCTTGACGATCGGAATGTTGAGTGCCCACAGTGCGACGGCTGTCAGCGTGAGGAGAAACGCAAGATCGACAACGGATCGCTTGCGCTTGGCCACATAACGAGCGTAGGCGATGCCGCCGCTGGAACGACGCACGGAGCCCACCTCTACACTGCCGCCGTGCGCACCCTCCAAATCCAGCACGACCACACCAACCTGCTCGGGGCCTTTCGCGAGCCGTTGTTCGAGGCCGGACAGGTCGATCTCTGGCGCACCTGGCTGGACGATCCGCCGCACGACCTGTCGCAGTACGACGCCGTCGTCCTGATGGGTGGCGTCGCGATGCCCGACGAGGACGATCGACATCCGTGGATTCCGACGGAACTCAAGCTGCTCCGCGAGGGGCTCGAGCGCGAACTGCCGATGCTGGGTGTCTGCCTCGGCGGCCAGATGCTCGCTCGGGCGGCCGGAGCACCCGTTGGGCCGTCCCGACAATCAGAGATCGGCTGGTGTGACATCGGCCTCTTACCCGCCGGCGAGGAAGATCCACTGATTGGCCCACTCGGTGTCGGCTACCGCGCCTTCGAATGGCACCACTACGGCTTTGAGATGCCGCCCGGCGCCGTGCCACTCGCCGAGAACGCTGCTTCCGGCCAGGCCTTCCGTGTCGGCTCGTGCGCCTGGGGTCTGCAATTCCACATCGAAGTTGATGCCGCAACGATGGGCCTCTGGCTCAATGTCGGC
>JAEMTW010000025.1 GCA_016462095.1 Thermoleophilia bacterium | reverse complement strand
GCGCCAATCGCGCACGTCATCGCGATAAACGGCGCTGCGATGTACAGCTTGCGATGCGCCATCTCGGGGATCATGTTTTCTTTCTGCAGCATCTTGCCGAGGTCGGCGATCGGCTGCATCAGACCGTACGGCCCCACGCGGTTCGGGCCGTAACGCGCTTGGAAGCGCCCGATCAGCTTGCGCTCAACCCACGTCATATAGGCGAAGAACCCCATCAGAACGCTGGCCAAGACCACCGACTTGATGACCGTAAGAATGACGCCGTCGACCATCTGGTCTACTGCGCTCCCATGACGGCTGTCGAACCGGTGCCTGCAGCACCACGCCAGTTGATGCGGACCGAGCCGGGCAAGAGGCGCCGCGAGATACGAGCGGTGCCGACGTGCTCCCCCACGGCGTGGCGCACGGCCACGTCGTCGCCGCGCTTGATGCCAAGGCGCTCGGCGTCGGCGTGGGCAACTACGACGATCGGGGCGCGTTGGTGCGCGAGGGATGCCGTGCGCTCAACGGCGGCGCCACTAAACAGCGGGCGAGGTGCGATCAGGCGGAACGCGCCGTCGGCCGGAGCCGACGCCGGTGCGGCGACCGTCACGCCAGCCGTCGGTGCCGTCGCAGCGGGGCGCGTGCGGTTGAGCGGGGCGCGATCGCCGAGCTCGCCCCAGGCGAGGCCGGCGAAGGCCGGATTGTCGGCGGCTAGGGCGTTGAAAGCTTTGGCGGACGTCGCGTGTGTCGAGATCTCGAGGAAGCCGGCAAGACGACTCGTCCACTCGATCAACGGCACGCCACTGACGGGTGCGAGCGATGGGCGGACGCGCTGCACGCGACCCTCGAGGTTGATGACCGAGCCATCGCGCTCGTGCTCGACATCGAGCGGCAGTACGACCTGCGACTGCGAGGTGACACCATTCGTAAAGGCAGCGACGGAGACGACGACCTCGGTCTGCGCGAGCGCCATCTGCCATCGCTCGCCCTCGGTGCTCTCGACGACGGGGTCGCAGCCAACCAGCACAATTGCCTGGACCTCGCCTGCTTCGAGCGCCGGCAGGATCTCGTCCCAGCCGCCGACAAGGCCGACGGCTCGTTCGCCGCGCTCGTTCGCCCCGACCGGCAGCGGCAAGACGCCTCCCTCGGTCTGGTCGAGCCCAAGGGCCCAGGCGAGTGCTTCGATTTCGGTCGCTGCAACGTGGTCGGTGACAACCAGCACCGGGCGCGCTGCGGCCACGAGCGTGCCAGCCAGTTCGCGAACCTGGGCGACGTCGGCACCAGCGTCGGCAGCAAGCGCCTCGACCGTACCGGCCGTCTTGGCGTCGCTGCGCACGTTCGCGCCACCCGCCTCGACAACCGCGGCGGTGAGTGCAGCGAGCATCGCCGAGCCGGCGGCTGGCAGCGTGCGGAGGAATTGCTGAGCGTCGGGCTCGAGCGCAGTGCCACCCGGACCGACGATCGTCAGGCGAGCGCCGCTACGGCGCGCCTTGCGGATGCGTAGATCGATCGTGCCAGCGCGGTCCGTTGGCTCTTGGTCGCCGATCACCACGACGGCGTCGGCCAAATCAATCGCGGCGAGCGGTGCGGCGTAGGCGTCGAGTCGGTCCCAATCTGCAGCAGCAGCAATCGGCGCCGAGGCCGTGCGCGCGGCAAGTGAATCGGCGATCGCCTTCCAGGCCAGCGCCTCCTCGTTGGTGAGTGCGCCACCCGTGACGATCGCGACGCCACCCGCACCGTCGACCGACGAGAAGTGGCGAAGGCGCTGGGCTGTCGTGCGCAGGACGTCGTCCCACTCGCCGGGCTCGAGACCGGTCAGGCCTCGTACCAGCGGTGTCGAAATGCGCTCGTCGCGCGGCTCGTAGCGCGCGAAGCGGCCCTTATCGCAGAGCCAGCCCTCATCCACATCGGGGTGATTGCGCGAGAGGATTCGCTCGACCTTCCCTTCGCGCAGCGTCGACCAGGTGTTGCAGCCCGTCGCGCAGCCGGTGCAGACCGTCGGCACGTTGACGATCTCCCAGGGGCGCGCCTTAAAGCGGTAGGCCGTCGGCAAGAGTGCGCCGACCGGGCAGAGCTCGGTCACGTTGCCCGAGAACGCGTTGCTATACGGCTGCTCGTTGAACGTGGCGATCACGCTCTGTGCCCCACGCTCGCGCGCGACGAGTTCGGCGTCCTCGGCGACATCGCCAGAGAAGCGGGTGCATCGGTAACAGAGGATGCAGCGCTCGCGGTCGAGCACGATCGACGGCGAGATCGGTAGCGGCTTCTCGTACGTGCGCTTCGGCAGTGTCATGCGCGAATTGCCAGGGCCGTAGCGGAACGTCAAGTCCTGCAGGGGGCACTCGCCACCCTTGTCGCAGACGGGGCAGTCGAGCGGGTGGTTGAGTAGGATGAACTCGAGGACACCGTCCTGAGCCTCCTTCGCCTGTGCCGAGGTCTCCGCGGTCTTGACGACCATGCCGTCGTTGCACGTCAGCGTGCAAGCTGCCTGCAGCTTCGGGGCACCCTCGATTTCGACGAGGCACATGCGGCAGGCACCGATCGGCGGTCCGAGCCGCGGCTCGTAACAGAAGATGGGAATCTCAACGCCCGCGTGCTCGGCGGCGGCGACGACCAGTGCCGTGCCCTTCGGAACCGTAATCTCGCGACCATCGACGTGCAGTGTGACGGTATCGACGGTCTGCTCAGTCGTGCTCATCCGACGCTCACCAGCGGCAGCGGGGCACGCAAGAGTGGCGGATAGAGCTCCGTCATCGGTGCGTCGTCCGGGCAGGGGCACTGCCCGAGTCGCACGTGCTCGTCGAACTCGCTACGGAAGTTGTTGATGTGGCTACGGACCGGCATTGCGCAGGCGTCGCCGAGCACGCAGAGGCAGTTGCCCTCGACGCGATTGCAGATGTCGAGCAGCAAGTCGACCTCTTCCTCGCGACCAAGACCGGCTTCGAGCTTGCGGAGCAGCTCGGTAATCCAGCGGGTGCCCTCGCGGCACGGCGTGCACTTGCCACACGACTCGTGCATGTAGAACTCGGCGGTTCGAAGAGCGAAGCGCACCATGCAGGTGCGATCGTCCACCACGATCACGCCGCCCGAGCCGGCCATCGAACCAGCCGCTACGACGGCCTCGAAGGCGAGACCGGTGTCGAGCTGGTTCGGCATCAGGATCGGCATCGACGATCCGCCCGGCACGAAGCCTTTCAGCGTTCGTCCCTCGGGCATGCCGCCACCCTTGCCCTCGATCAGGTCGCGGTAGGACGCCGACAGTGGCATCTCGTAGTTGCCAGGATTGCGGACGTGGCCCGACAGCGAGAACATCTTGGTGCCCGTCGACTGCTCGGTACCAACGCCCGCATAGGCAGCGCCACCCATCTCGACAATCAGCGGCACCGTCGCGACGGTCTCGACATTGTTGAGGAGCGTCGGCTTCTTAAAGGCACCCGAGACAGCCGGGAATGGCGGCTTCGCCGTCGGCTGGCCGCGTTCGCCATTGAGCGACGTCAAGAGCGCCGTCTCCTCGCCGCAGATGTAGGCGCCAGCACCACGGTGGACGTAGACCTCGGGCACGTAATCGGTGCCGAGCAGCGGCGAACCGAGGTAGCCCTTCTCGCGGGCCTGGGCGATTGCGCCTTCGAGGATCGACGCCTCCTTGGCGTACTCGCCACGGATATAGATGTAGGCGGCCGTGCCGCGAATCATCCAGAGGTAGATCAGCACGCCCTCGATCAGCATGTGCGGGTTGCGGAGAATGATCTCGCGGTCCTTAAAGGTCCCGGGCTCCGACTCGTCGCCGTTGATCACGAGGTAGCGCTCGGCGCCACCGGCGAGGAACGAGGCCTTCTTGCCGGCGGGGAAGCCTGCGCCACCACGACCGCGCAGGTTCGAGGCGATCATCTCGTCGACCAGTTGCTCGCTCGTCATGCCGACGGCTTTGCGCAACGAGTCGTAGCCACCATTCGCTTCGTACTCCGCGATCTCGCGGCGGCTACCGGCAAATGGCAGAAGCAGCGCGGACGCGTCCGGCTGCGCGAATGTAGGTGCTTCAGGCATGGCTCTCACTGGGTCGTGGTGTGGCTCGCAACTCGCTGATCAGCGGCGCGATGTCTTCGGTCTTGAAGTGCTCTTGGTACTCCTCGTCGACCGAGACAACGGGGCCCCAGCCGCAGCCGCCGAGACACTCGACGCGGCGCAGAGTGACCTTGCCATCGGCGGTCGTACCCGGCGCGACGACACCGAGTTCTTCCTCGAATGCGCGCAGCACGATGTCGGAGCCAACGAGGGCACAGGAAAGATTCGTGCAGACCTCGACGACGTGGTCGCCAACGGGCTGCAAGAAAAACATGTCGTAGAACGACGCGACGGACAGACAGTGAGCCGGCGACAGCTCGAGCCCGTCGGCAACCGTCTCGAGCGCCTCGGGCGAGAGCCAGCCGTAGTGCTCTTGCGCGTGGCGCAGCGCCGGCAGGATCGCACTGCGGCGGTCCGGATACTTAGCGATCTCGTCTTGAATCTGGGTATAAAGATCGGCCATTAGCGGTCCACGTCTCCAAGCACGGGGTCGATCGAGGCGAGGATGGCGATCAGGTCGGCGAGGTAGACGCCTTCGCAGAGTGCGGCGAGCGACTGCAGGAGCACGAGCGAAGGGCTGCGCAGGCGGACGCGCCACGGCTTCGGTCCACCATCGGCAATCAGGTGGAAGCCAAACTCGCCACGTGCCGACTCGATCGGTGCGTAGACCTCGCCGGCCGGGACGGTGAAGCCCTCGGTGACGAGCTTGAAGTGATGGATCAACGACTCCATCGACGTGTGCAGCTCGTGGCGTGGCGGCAGTACGACCTTGCGGTCGTCAGAAATAATCGGGCCGCCTGGCATGCCGTCAAGAACCTTCTCGATCAGATCGACCGAAGCGCGCATCTCTTCGATACGAACGCGGAAGCGCGCGTGGACGTCGCCGCCCTGCTCGACGACCGGCGTGTAGTCGAGCTCGCGATAGGCGCCGTAGCCACCGTTTGCAGAACGTAGGTCGTAGGGAACGCCCGAGGCGCGGAGGTTCGGTCCGGTGAGACCCATCTGCATCGCGAACTCCGGCGAGAGTACGCCGACACCCTTGGTGCGGCCGAGCCAAATCGGATTCGCGCCAATCAGCTCGTCGTACTGGTCCAGCTGGTTGCGCATAAACGGAATGAACTTCCGGCAGATCGCCTCGAAGCCCTTCGGCAGATCATCGGCGACGCCACCAACCTGGCAGTAGCGCGGATGCATGCGAGCGCCGCAGACCATCTCGAACAGGTCGAGGACCTCGTCGCGCGCACGGAAGCAATAGAAGAGCAGGGCGATGCCGCCAAGGTCAACGGAACCGGTGCCGAGAAAGACGAGGTGCGAGTGCAGGCGAGCCAGCTCTTGGAACAACACGCGGATCCACTCGGCGCGGCGTGGTACCTCCAACTCGAGGGCCTTCTCTGTCGCCATGCAGAACGCCGTCTCGCCACTGAAGAAGGACAGGTAGTCCATGCGAGGCACGTACGGAATCGCCTTCCAGTACGTCTTCTGCTCGATGTTCTTCTCGATGCCGGTGTGGACGTAGCCAACCTCGCACTTGAGGCCGACGACGATCTCGCCGTCGAGCGTCGTGACGACACGCAGCACGCCGTGGGTCGACGGATGGTTTGGCCCGAGGTTGATCTCGAGCAGGTCCGGGTTGTCACTCGACGGGTACAGCTCGGACGGCGTTGGCTGCAGGACCTTCTGCGTCGGCCAGATGCGTGGTTCGGTCACAGCCATCCGTTACACCTCGTCCGAGAACTGGACGGGCTCGCCGCCGATGGGATAGTCCTTGCGCTGCGGGTGGCCGCCCCAGTCGTCCGGCATCAGGATGCGCCGGAGGTTTGGGTGCCCCTCGAAGGTGATGCCCATCAGGTCGAACGCCTCGCGCTCATGAAAGTCGGCAGACGGATAGACGCTAATCAGCGTCGAGATGCTCTCGTTATCGTCGAGCCAGACCCGGATGCGGAGGCGGCGATGGTTGCCGTCCGTAACGGTCATCACCTTGCACAGCGTCGTCGAAACCGCGAAGCGCTTCGGGCCAGCAGCCTCGGGCACGGCGGCCTTCCCGGAGTGCGAGTAGTGGTTGATGTCGCGCCCGTCGGAGCCACCGCCCCAGTAGCCAGCAACCTCGCCCTGATAGCCGAGGTAGTCGACGGCGGTGACGTCGGACAAAAGGTCGTAGCCCTCGTGGTCACGCAAGAAGCCGCAGACGTCGAGCAGGCGGTCGACGGGAATGTCGAGCGTCAACTCGCCACGATGCTCGACGCGGCGAATAATCACGCCCGCGCCGAACTCGTCCCCGAGGCGATCACCCGCCCCGTTGTCCGGCTCGCCCCAGGTGGGCGAGTTAACCTGCAAAAGATCGCTGCTCAGGACTGTGTCTCCTGATTGATCGAGGCCGATGGGATACCCGACTTGATGCGCTCCTGCAAGACCATCAGACCCTCAACGACGGCCTCGGGGCGTGGTGGGCACCCCGGCACGTAGACGTCGACGGGCACAATCTTGTCGACACCCTGCAAGATCGAATAGTTCGAGAACATGCCCCCGGTCGACGAGCAAGCGCCCATCGCCATCACGTACTTCGGCTCGAGCATCTGTTCGTAGAGTTGGCGGATCGGCTCGGCCATCTTGTGCGCAACACGGCCCGACACGATCATCAGATCGCTCTGGCGTGGTGTGGCACGCACGACCTCGGAACCGAAGCGGGCGACGTCGTAGCGCGCCGACGAGATCATCGCGATCATCTCCATCGCGCAGCAGGCGAGTCCGAAGCCGAACGGCCACATCGAGTTGGCGGTCGCCATCTTGAAGATCTTCTCGAGCGACGTCGTCATGACAACCTGATCAAGATCTGTCGAGCGCAGCGAGCGCCGAACCTGTGCCGGCGGGATCACCACGGCCCCACTCGGCGGCGTCAGCGTCGGCGGAACGGTATGCGGACGATCGTGTGGTGCGTCGGGCCTCAGTGCCATTCGAGTGCTCCCTTGCGCCAGATGTAGACGTAGCCAACTCCGAGGATCGCGACGAAGATTGCGAGCTCGGCAAGTCCGAAGGCGCCGAGCATGTTGAGGTTGACAGCGATCGGATAGAGAAACACGATCTCGATGTCGAAGACGATGAAGAGCATCGCGGTCAGGTAGTAGTTGACCGAGAAGTTCGAGGGCTGGAAGCCACCGGCCGAGACGCCGGACTCGAAGGAGCGCGACTTCTGCTTGCCCGTACGCAGGCTGCGATGGAAGAAGCGTGACCACACAAACGAACCCGACAAGAGGCTTCCGGCAATCGCAGCCGCGACAAGCAGGTAAATCAGATAGGAGGCCCAATCTCCGAGCACGCGCACTCCAAGCTTTTCGGTTCTACCGACGCCCCATGAGGCCGGTTTCTCAACCGTAGCAGGCACCCGCTCGACGCTACAAACTAGTGCCGACCAGACTGCGTGCCGAATGCTGCAAGCCTGCTCCCCGCAACGGTTCTCGGCCGTTCCACCGATTCGCCGCACCTGTCACAAAGCCAGCAGGGAATGCCGAGCAGGAGTCAGGCGTTTGCACACGTACAGAGGCCCTAACGCCGCCGCCGGCAGCCGCTACGCTTCGAGGTACGCATGAGCACTCAGACGATGATCACAATTACCGAAAAGGCCGCCCAGAAGGTGCATGAGTTTCTGGAGGCAGAGAACGATCCCGAACTGCAGGCGCTGCGCGTGGCCGTGCAGGGTGGCGGTTGCTCTGGCTTCCAGTACGCCCTTGGCTTCGATACGGGTCCGCAGGATGGCGATGAGGTTATCGAGGCGCATGGCGTCAAGGTGCTCGTCGACCCCTTCAGCATGCCCTACCTCAATGGCGCCGACATCGACTTCGTTGACGGCCTCAATGGCACTGGCTTCTCGATTACGAATCCGAATACCGTTGCCGGTTGTGGCTGCGGCACTTCCTTCCAGTTGAAGGAAGGCGAGGAGGAAGGCGCGGAGCAGGGCGAGGCCCTCACTGCCTCCGCGGGCGGCTGCTCTAGCTGCGCGTCGCACTAGTTCCGTGCGCGATGTCGAGGTACGCAGCGGCGGGATCGATCTCGGCCAGTTGCTCAAGTTCGCGGGCCTCGTCGATACCGGTGGCGACGCCAAAGCGCTGCTCTCTGAAGGCGTTGTGAAGGTCAACGATGTTGTCGATGAGCGCCGCGGTCGTACGCTGCGCGATGGCGACGTCGTGACCGTCCCCGATGCGGATCCCGTCCGCGTCGTCGAGGTCTGACGTGTCGCCCGAGTGGCTCGCGCGCCTGACCGCACTCTGCGGCTTGGATTCGCCGACGGGCGATGCAGCAGCGCTCGCTCAGACCGCTGCCCTCCTCGCCAACTGGGGTCGGGCCGACGGGCTCGAGGTCGAGATCCGCGAGACACCAACCGGCCCGATCGTCGTCCTCGTCACACAGGGCACGGGCACAGCCCGCACGCTCTTGATCGGGCATCACGACACCGTCTATCCCACCGGGACTGCGACTGCCCGTCCGGTCCGGGTTGAGGGCGACCGCGTCTTGGGCCCCGGCGTGGCTGACATGAAGGGCGGCCTCCTGGTCGGCCTCTCGGCGCTGGCCGAACTTGCTGCCGATCCGACGTCAACACACGGCCGCGTGGAATTTTGGATCGTCCCCGACGAAGAGGCCCGCTCGGACGAGCCCACGTGCCTCGACGAGTGGCGCGGCGCCGACGCGGCAATTTGCCTGGAGTGCGGCCGCGCCGATGGCTCAATCGTGACCTCGCGGATGGCCTGCACCTGGCTGACCATCGAGGCCGAAGGTCGCGCTGCCCATGCCGGCACCGAGCGCGATAGTGGTCGCTCCGCCCTGATGGCGCTCACGCGCGAGGCACTCCGCATCGAGGACACGCTGCACGCCGCGCGCCCAGGGCTGCAGGCGACGATCACCGAACTGCACGGCGGTATCGGCAAGAACACCGTTCCCGCTCATGCCGCGGCCTCCGTCGATCTGCGCGCGGCCAGCGTTGAGGACCTGCGCTGGGCGACGGGAATCGTCGGCCAGTTTGGCGAGCACGATGGTGTTGTTGTACGACGTTCTGACGAGCCAGGGTTTCCTCCTCTGACCCGCGACGCGGCGCTCGCCGAGCGCACGCTGGCGCTGCTGGAGAGCGTCGGTGCTCGCGGTAGCGAGGTGCTCGCAGCCGGTGCCTCTGACGGTTCCTGGTCTTCGAGCCTTGGCGTTCCGACCGTCGATGGGCTGGGGCCGATCGGTGGTGGCGATCACAGTCCAGACGAGTGGATCGACGCAGCATCGGTGGCGCCACGCATCGAGGTCGTACGGCGACTCTGTCAATAGGCATAGAACGGGGTAGGCTTCGCGGAATGAGCGCGCGCACCTCGACGATCAGTCCCGCGATGGAGGACTACCTAAAGGCGATCCACCAGATCGCTGAAGACACGGGTGGTGGCCCCGTGCAGACGCAGGCGCTGAGCGACCGCCTTCAGGTCTCGACCGCCTCGGTGACGGGGATGATGAAGAAGCTCGACCAGTACAAGCTTGTCGAGCACGAGCCGTACCGTGGCGTCGTCTTGACGCCACGCGGCGAGCAGGTCGCGCTCGAGGTGCTCCGCCATCACCGCCTGCTCGAGCTCTATCTCGTCGAGCAGTTAGGCATGTCGTGGGAGGAGGTGCACGCCGAGGCCGACCGCCTTGAGCACGTCATCTCCGAGGGTCTCGAGGACCGCATCGCCGCCGCCCTCGGCCAACCCGAGCGCGACCCCCATGGTGACCCGATCCCAGCACGAGACGGAACCGTGCCGTCGGATCCATGGCAACGGCTAACCGCCGTGGCGGCGGGGACGGCCGTCGAGATTCTGCGCGTCTCAGATCGCGACCCTCGCCTGTTGCAGTACTTGGCCGAGCGTGGCCTGCGGCCTGGCGCCACCGTCTCCGTCGAGAGCGTCGACGAGCTGGCGGGCGTGATCACTCTCTCGGTCGATGGGACGTCGTCCACCCTGGCTCTGACGACCGTGACGGAGATCAGCGTTCGCGTCTAGCCGGCCGACTGCGTGCGGCCGAATCGTTAGGAACGATAGGCATCTCGCCGATGGGCGATCCGAGTGACCGTGACCAGCTTTGCCTCGTCGTCAATTCGGTACATCACACGGTAGACACCTCGCCGCGACGCGTACTCGCCCTGAAACGGCTCATCGAGCGAGCGGCCGATCCGATGCGGCGCCTCCTTCAGTGCCCCGTCAAGCAGCTCGACCACGGCTGCTGCCGCGGCGGGTGAGAGGTGTTCTCTCAACGTACGCTGCGCTCCGGGCGTCAGACGGACAACGTACATCGCTTAGGGCTGCGCCCTGCGCTTGATTTCCTCGATCACGTCTTCCAGAGGAACGGTAGTGCCAGCAGCAATGTCGCGATCGGCCTGGATCAAGTCCTCGAGCGCCCCCGGCTCGGAGAGAATCGCAATCGTCTCGCGCATGCTTTCGAGTTGTTCGTAGCTGATCATCACGGCAGCGGCGCGCCCGTTGCGGGTGATGAGCACGTGCTCATGGTCGCGCTCGACGAGGTCAAGGAATTCGGAGAAGCGGGCTTTCACGGTACGAACAGGTTCAATGATCATGGTGACTACAATTGTGTCACACCCCGCGCGGTTCGTGCAGGCTTGCGCTACGCGCGTGGCGGAACCCGCATCGCTGCCTACCGCTCACGACCTAACGGCGCGACAGGCGCACGCAAACGCACAGTTCTGCCCCACTCAACCAGCCGTGAAGAACCTACGTGTTGGAGCCGACGAGCGCCCAGAGGGCGGCGACGAGGACGCTCAGGAACAACACGACAGCAAAGCCGCGCGTCGTCCCGTGCTTTGCCTTCGCCAGCACGACACCAAGCAAACCCACACCAAGACCGATCGCACCAAGCACCAGACCGACGGTCAGAAGATCGTACGAGGCGCGAATCGCAGCGATGAACGACACCATCAATGCCGCCATCGAAAAGAAGAGCGCGATGCCCATCGTCGTGCTCGCGTTCGGCTTCTCAGCGACTTCGTGATGATGATCTGCGTGGTCTGCCATGCGGGAATCCTCCGAAAAAGGTCTAGCGGTATCGTGGCACAGAAGGTGCCGGAGTGTTACTGGAGCGAGCGGACCGCAGCGACAACAGCGTCGGCCGTGAGACCAAGCTCCTTCGCGACTGTGCCGCCTGGTGCCGAGGCGCCGTAGTGGTTGATGCCGATCGCGATGCCGCTCTGACCAACCCAGCGCTCCCAGCCCGACGTCACGCCAACCTCGAACGACACGCGTCGCGTAATGGCCGCAGGCAGGACGGACTCGCGGTACGCCGCGTCCTGTTCGTCGAAGATTTCCCACGACGGCATCGAGACAACGCGAACCTTGAGGCCCTCGGCCTGCAACGTCTCGCGTGCCGATATGGCGTCGTGCACTTCGGAACCCGTGGCAATCAAAATCGTGTCGGGCGTGCCACCGTCGGCTTCGGCCAAGACGTAGGCGCCGCGGTGCAGCCCCTCTGCCGAGGCGAAGACCGAGCGGTCGACGGTCGGCAGGTTCTGACGGGTCAGGATCAGTGCGACCGGTCCGCTGCGATGCAGCTGCGCGAAGCGCCAGGCCTCGCGCGTCTCGTTGGCATCGCCCGGGCGGACGACGACGAGGTTCGGGATCAGGCGCAGCGACATCACGTGCTCAATTGGCTGGTGCGTCGGTCCGTCCTCACCAACCCAGATCGAGTCGTGTGTCCAGACGTAGGTGACGGGCACCTTCGATAGCGCCGCGATGCGCACGGCACCGCGCATGTAATCCGAGAAGACGAGGAACGTCGCACCAAACACGCGGAGCCCACCGTGCAGAGCCATCGCGGTCAGGACCGCGCCCATCCCGTGCTCGCGGATGCCGAAGTGCAGGTTGCGGCCGGCAAAGTTGCGCTCGGAGACGCTCAGACCGTTGTCGATATGCGTGTTGTTCGACGGTGCGAGGTCGGCGGAGCCGCCAACGAACTCGGGGATCCCGGCCGCGAGGCCCTGGATCACCTTGCCGCTGGCAGAGCGCGACGCCATGCCCTTCGGGTCGGCCTCGAAGACCGGCAACTGGGCATCCCAGCCGTCCGGCAGCTCGCCCGACAGCACGCGCTCGAGCTCGGCGGCGAGCTCGGGGTGCGCGGCGCGGTACGCCTCGAACTTCGCCTCCCACGCCTTGCGGGCCTCGGCGCCACGAACGCGATTGTCCATGTGCTCGGCCACGTCGTCCGGCACGAGGAACTGCTCGTTCTCGGGCCAGCCGTAGTTGGCCTTCGTCAGCTTGATCTCCTCGTCGCCGAGCGGCGAGCCGTGCGCCTCCGCGGTGTCTTGCTTGTTCGGCGAGCCTGGTGCGATGTGCGTGCGCAGCACAATGATCGACGGACGATCGTCCTGCTCGGCAGCGTCAATTGCGGCGCGCACGTCGTCGAGCACCCAACCGTCTTCGAGGCGCTGAGCGTGCCACCCGAGTGCGTCGAAGCGCTTGGCGATGTCCTCCGTAAAGGCCAGGCCAGTATCGCCCTCAATCGTGATGCGATTGTCGTCGTAGATCATCGTGATCTTGGCGAGACCAAGATGACCACCGAGCGAAGCGGCCTCTTGGGCGACGCCTTCCATCAGGTCGCCGTCGGAGCAGATACCGAAGACACGATGGTCGATAATCTCGTGGCCGGGGCGGTTGTAGCGCTCGGCCAGCATGCGCTCGGCGAGTGCAAAGCCGACCATGTTGCCGACGCCCTGCCCCAGCGGACCGGTCGTCACTTCAATGCCCGGTGTGTGACCAACTTCGGGGTGTCCTGGTGTCAGCGAGCCCCACTGGCGAAACTGCTTGAGGTCATCGAGCGAGACGTCGTAGCCCGTCAGATGCAGCGTCGCGTATTGGAGGATGCAGACGTGGCCGGGCGACAAAACAAAGCGGTCGCGCCCAGGCCAATGCGGCTCTTGCGGGTCGTAGTTGAGGTACTCGCGGTAGTAGAGGTACGCGATCGGCGCAAGCGCCATTGCCGTTCCCGGGTGGCCGGAATTCGCCTTCTGCACGCCGTCCATGGCGAGCGTTCGAATCGTGGTGATCGAACGATCGGTGAGGTCGGTCACGTGGCTTCTCCTGACGAGGCGTTAGTACGAGCGGCAACACGGCGAGCACGAAAGGCGATGAAGAACCGGCGCAACCCACTTCCGGCGAGGACCCCCAGTAGCGAGGCAGCAGCGGCAACTCCGAACCCAGTGAGGCCGAGGCCCCACAGCCAGATCGCAGAGGCACCGACTGCCATCAGCATGGCGATCCAGATTGGGCGAACCGCGGCACCAATGCCGAGAAACGGCAGGAACGCGCAGAGACCTAGGCCGATCCACATACCGATGGGTTCTGTCATCCCCCGCAGCCTACCCGAGGCGCGCCCGCTGTGAGGACGCGTCACGATCCGCCTACGCTACGCAGTGCATGAGCGATCTCTTCTTCACCGCCGCTGACGACCGCCGACGTCTCGTCGCACCGCTCCCCGAGCGTCTACGACCCGACGATCTTGATCTCGTCGTCGGCCAAGAATCGCTCGTCGGCCCTGGTCGTCCACTGCGTCGCGCCATCGAGGAGGACCGGGTCGGCTCGATGATCCTGTTCGGCCCACCCGGCACCGGCAAGACGACGTTGGCACGGATCGTGGCGGCGCGCACGGGCTCGTCGTTCGAGGAGCTCTCGGCCGTCGATGCCGGCAAGGCCGACGTCCGCGCTGTCACCGAGCGCGCCCGCGATCGGCTCGCGGGCGACGGGCGCCGCACGATCCTCTTTCTCGACGAGATCCACCGTTTTACGAAGGCGCAGCAGGACGCGCTGCTCCCGCTCGTCGAGTCGGGCCTGATCATCCTGATTGGCGCGACGACTGAGAGCCCCCACGTCGGCGTGATCGCCGCCCTGCTCTCGCGCTGCACGCTGCACGAACTGAAGAGCCTCGAACCCGCCGACCTCAATCGCATGATCGATCGTGGTGCGGCCGCGCTCGAGGTG
>JAEMTW010000189.1 GCA_016462095.1 Thermoleophilia bacterium | reverse complement strand
CGCCATCGCCGAAGCGAATGCGGATGGGCAGAAAGTTGCCGAAGGCGGCGAGTGGCTCAAGCATGGCGGTGGTCTCCTCGTACGCGGACGTAGAGAGGCTACCGGAAGTTGACTTTGTGTTGTCAGACCCCGACGCACAGCGACCGTTGGCGGCTGGTCAACAGTCGCAAGAAGCATGTGATTTCCGACACACTTGATTCCAGCGCCTTGCAATTGCGAAGAAGTGGCCAGAGAATCACCTCCTCAGCGATGTTTTTTCGTCGTCGACGTTGTGAAGGAGACACGAGGAACCCATGGGCATCGTTATTGAGAACGAATTCACCGTCGCCGCCACGCCCGACGACACCTACGCACTGATGACCGACGTCGAGCGCGTCGCGCCGTGCATCCCTGGTGCGACGATCACCGGCAAGCGTGAGGACGGCGGCTTTGATGCGCTCGTCACGCTCAAGATGGGTCCGATGAGCCTGAACTACAAGGGCCAAATCGAGATCATCGAGCAGAACGACGCGACCAAGACCGCGGTCATGCGCGCCAAGGCTACCGAGACCAAGGGTCAGGGCACGGCACAGGCGACCCTGTCGATGGAAATTGGCGATGCAGGGAATGGTTCGAGCACCGTCAAGGTCGGCTCGGACATTCTCGTCACTGGCCGTGTTGCGCAGATGGGCCGCGGGATCATGGCGGACGTCGCCGGCAAGATGATTGGCGAGATGGCGAAGGCAATGGAGGCGACGTTGCTCGCCGGTGCCGACGCCAAGGCGCGAGGCGAGGCACCACCACCGACGGTGGCGGCCGAGGCGCCGAGCGCGGTCGGTATTGCAGCCGATATTACGAAGAGCAAAATCAAGGGCCTCTTCGGAGGCGATAAGAACTAGGCACGGCAGTCGCTCCGTTCGGAGTGAAGACGCACGAAAGGGGAATAGGGTGCTACCAAGCAGTTTCGAATATGTCGCCCCGACCTCGGTTGACGAGGCCGTGCAGGCCCTCGCCGCCGGTGGAGGCGACGCCAAAGTTATGGCCGGGGGCCAGAGCCTTCTGCCGATGATGAAGCTCCGGCTTGCGAGCCCGAGCCTGATCGTCGATATCAACAACATCGCGGGACTCGACACGCTCGAGGAGTCCGACGGCATGCTCCGCATCGGCGCACTCGTGCGGCATGGCGAGCTCGAGCGTTCCGAGTTGATCCGCGATCGCTATCCGATCATCCTCGACGCGGCTCAGCACATTGCCGATCCGCTGATCCGCAACCGCGGTACGTTCTGCGGCTCGGTTGCACACGGTGACCCGGCGGGCGATTGGGCGACGGTTGCCACAGCGCTCGGTGCAGAGCTACATGCAGTTGGTCCAAATGGCGCTGTCGTGCATAGCGCGACCGACTTCCAGACCTCGATGTTCGAGACCAAGTTGGGTGCCGACCAGATCCTGGTCGAGGCCCGCATCCCGATGCCCAAGCCGGGGCAAGGCTCTGCGTACAAGAAGATCGAGCGCAAGGTCGGCGACTATGCGGCTGCTGCCGTTGGTGTCTCGATCGTGCTCGACGGAATGACGATCACGGAGGCCGCGATTGGCCTCACGAACGTGGGTCCGTTGACGATCAATGCGGCCGACGCCGCAGCCTCGTTGATTGGTAAGTCGATTGACGATGCCGAGGCAATCGAGCAGGCCGGCGTGCTGGCTGCTGCTGCCTCCGACCCGGCTAGCGACCTGCGTGGTCCGGCCGATTACAAGCGTGATCTGGTACGCGTGCTGACGAAGCGCGCACTACGCACTGCGGGCGCTCGTGCCCAGGGCAAGGAGGCGTGATGAGCGGCAAGCTGGCAGTTACCACGACGGTCAACGGTGAGGAACACGAGGTGCTCATTGAGCCCCGCCTGTTGCTCGTCAACATGATCCGCGAAACGCTGCACGAGACGGGTACGCACATTGGTTGCGATACCTCGTCGTGTGGTGCCTGCACGGTGCTGCTCGACGGCAAGCCCGTCAAGTCGTGCACGATCCTCGCAGTGCAGGCCAACGGTCGTGAGATCACGACGGTCGAAGGACTCGAGACCGCCGACGGGTTGCATCCCGTTCAGGAGGGCTTCAAGGAGGAGCATGGGCTCCAGTGTGGTTACTGCACGCCGGGCATGATGATGACATCCGTCGCGCTGCTCGCCGAGAATCCGGATCCGTCCGAGGACGACATCCGCAAGGCCATTAGCGGCAATCTCTGCCGCTGCACCGGCTACGTCAACATCGTCAAGGCTGTGCAGTACGCGGCCAAGAAGCAGCAGGGGGTGACGGCATGAGCACACCAACCGTGAGCCATGTTGAAGGCGCGATTGGGCAGTCGCCCAAGCGCATCGAGGACGACCGCTTCATCCGTGGCAAGGGCACCTACGTCGATGACGTGCAGCTCCCCGGGATGCTGTTTATGTCGATCTATCGCTCGCCGTTCGCACACGCCACGATCAATTCGATCGACACGTCGCGTGCGATGGCAATGCCAGGCGTGCTCGCCTGCATCACCGGCAAGGACCTCGAGGCTCATGGCCTCGCCTGGATGCCGACCCTCGCGGGTGACACCCAGGCCGTGCTCGCCACGGACAAGGTTCGCTTCCAGGGCCAAGAGGTCGTGGCGATCATCGCCAAGACCCAGCCACAGGCAGAGGACGCGCTCGAAGGTATCGACGTCGACTACGACCCGCTGCCCGTGATCATCGATCCCAAGCACGCGATGGATGCTGATGCACCGGTCGTGCGCACGGACCTCGAAGGCAAGACGGACAACCACATCTTCACGTGGGAGTCCGGCGATGCCGACGCCACCGATCGCGCGTTTGCAGATGCCGATATCGTGATCTCGCTCGACACGCTCTACCCGCGCATCCACCCGGCTCCGATGGAGACCTGTGGCTGCGTGTCGGACTACAACAAGGCGACCGGCAAGATGACCGTGCACCTGACCAGTCAGGCACCGCACGCTCACCGCACGCTCTTCGCGTTGGTGGCTGGCCTGCCAGAGCACAAGATCCGCATCATCTCGCCCGACGTTGGTGGTGGCTTCGGCAACAAGGTGCCGATCTACCCTGGCTATGTCGTTGCGACGGCGGCCTCGCTCTTGATTGGTAAGCCCGTCAAGTGGATCGAGAGTCGGTCGGAGAACCTCATCTCCACAGGCTTTGCTCGGGATTACCACATGAGTGGCGAGCTGGCAGCGACGAAGGACGGCAAGATGCTCGGCCTGCGCGCAAACGTGTTGGCCGACCATGGTGCGTTCAACGCGCAGGCGGCGCCGAGCAAGTGGCCCGCTGGTTTCTTCAATATCGCCACCGGCTCGTATGACATGCCGGCTGCGTACTGCAAGGTCGACGCGGTCTATACGAACAAGGCTCCGGGTGGCGTTGCCTACCGGTGCTCGTTCCGCGTCACCGAGGCCGCGTATCTGATCGAGCGTCTCGTCGACAACCTCGCGCACAAGACGGGGATCGACGCGGCCGAGCTACGTAAGATGAATTTCATTCAGCCAGAGCAGTTCCCGTACAAGAGCCCGATGGGTTGGGAGTACGACTCGGGCGATTACGACAAGGCGATGGACATCGCCCTCGAGCTCGTCGACTACGAGGCCCTCCGCAAG
>JAEMTW010000024.1:6046-14586 GCA_016462095.1 Thermoleophilia bacterium | reverse complement strand
TGCGAGCGTCTGCATGCCGCGACAAATTCCGAGCACAGGCAATCTGCGTGCCGCTGCCTCGCGCGCGAGGGAGAGCTCCCAGAGATCAGCCCCTGCGTTCGGATCCTCGAGTGTGACTGCTGCTGCTTCGCCGTAGTGCTGAGGATCGAGATCGCCGCCACCCGTCATGACGAGGCCATCGAGCAGGTCGAGGACTCCCTCGGCATCGTCACCGTGGGGAATGATCAGTGGCTGGCCGCCCGCAGCCTCAACGCAATGCGTATAGGCCGGGTCGAGCGTGTAGAGATCCGTCTGCTCCCCCAGCGGAGTCGCCAGCGAACGACGATAGGCGGTCAGGCCAATCAGGGGACGTGTCATGCGCGCAGCGTAGCGATCAGTCGAGTGGCCAAGGCAGGTTTGGCATGTAGGCGTGCCAGACCTCGGCGAGGGAGCCGTTGTCGATGATCGTTCCCAGCGCCTCATCAAGGGCGTTGCGTAGGTCGTCATCTCCGCGGCGCACTGCAATGCCCCACCTGTTGCGCGTTTCGATGGTGAAGGCCAACCGAAGCTCGGGATCGTCATCGAGCGGAACCATCACGACGTCGTCATCGACGAAACCGTCGATCTCGCCCGAGCGAGTAGCAGCGATCATGTCTCCGAAGACATCGTCCGTGGCGCCGTCAAACGAGACGGGAATCGCGCCGGGGAATGTCTCGGTCAACGCCATGTTTGTGCTGGCCGCGATTGCGCCGATGCGCAGCCCCGCACACTCGAGCGGGTTCGAGACGGTGCTCTCGCGGCGGGTCACGAGCGACTCGTTGAAGACCGCGTAGGGACGTGTAAAGTCGGCGAGTTGCTGGCGTGCTTCGGTAATCCCCTGACCGCACCAGACCGCATCGACGCGTCCTTCGTGGAGCGCGGGATAAAAGTCGCTCCATTCGAGCGGAACCCAATCGATCAGAAGACCCAATTGAGCGGCAACCAGCGCGGCTGCCATCGGCTCGTAGCCGGGGCGCGTGCCGTCGTCCTGAATCAATTCGAATAGCGGTGGAGCCTGGAGATCGCCACAGCCGAGCGTCAAGACGCCGGACTCGATCAGTCGCAAATTGGTCATCAGGAACTACCTGGGCTGTCGAACAGCAGTGGCAGTCGGAGCGGGCCTGTATTGCCAGAATCGGGTAGAAAATCGGGCTCACCGTCGTGACGCAAGTTGGGGAGACGCTGGGCCAACAGTGCGAGCGCCTCCGTCATATCACCGCGGGCAATGAAGTGCCCGAGGCAGTAGTGGCGGCCGCCACCGAAGCCAAAGTGCTTCGGGCGATCCTCAACGCTCATGTCGAATGCCGGGTTGGCGTATTTGGAAGGGTCTGTCCCGCTGGATTCGGTAAACAGGTGGATCGTGGTGCCCTCTGGGACAGGGATGCCATCGAGTTCGAAGTCTTCGGCCGCCTCACGCGTGATCCACGTCGTCGTCGGTCGCATGCGCATGATCTCCTCGACCGCATTGCTGGCCAACTCTGGTCGTTCGCGCAAGAGTTGCCACTGTTCTGGTTGCCGGCAGAAGATGTCGATTCCGAGACCGAGTTGGTTACGGGTCGTATCGATGCCGCCGAAGACGAGCAATGCGATGTTTTCGCGTAGCTCCTGATCGGTCAAGGAATCGCTATCGACATTGGCGACGACGAGGCTCTGAAGAAAGTCGTCCTTGGGGTGGCGCTGGCGTTGCTCAATCATGGAGTCGGCGTAGGCGAGCATGTTGGCGAGGCCGTCCTCCATCTCGATCTGCCGTGCAGAACCGACGATCGAAAGCCCGAGGCCGATCTGCTCGGACCAGCCGGCGAGCGTCTCCCACTCGTCCTCTGGAATGCCGAGCAGCTTACAGACGACACGCGTGGCGTATGGCTCGGAGAACTGGTGCATGAACTCGCACCGTCGATCGTCGACGAAGGCATCGATCAGTTCGTTGGCGAGCGCCTGAAACTCGGGCACGAGATTCGCCACGTGCTTCGACGCAAATGCTGGGTTGACGAGCTTACGGAGACGGACATGATCTTGGCCCTCACGGTTGAGGACGATGTTCGACCACCAGTGTGCCCAGGGACCAGTGATGTTGTTGTGGCGAGACCAGGCTGCACTGCCTTGGATCAGACGCTTGTCGTTGACGAGCGCGTTGACCTCCGCATAGCGCAGCACTGCGAGCCCGTAGGGGGTTCTCGCATACGGACCGGCAGCACGGGCGTCGCGAACTGCATCCGAGCGAATCGAGAAGGTCGGATCGTTGATGTCGAGAAAGGGCAGCTCGAGCACGCTATTTTCGACGGTCTGATCGACATGATCAGGAGCGGATTCCGAGTTTCGTGCGTTGAGGGGGTCAGCCATGAACTCTGAGCATGAGCGTACTTGATGCGAGAGATGCGACGGGGGAACTGACGGGGTCGCGTACCCTGCAGTCGTGGAGTTTCGCTGCGCACTGATCGGCCTCGCTGGTCGCCCCAACGTTGGCAAGAGCACGCTCGTCAACGCGATCGTTGGCCAGCACGTCACGATTACGTCGAATCGACCGCAGACGACGAGGCGGCGAATCGCCGGGATTGCGCACGGTGAGGGGTGGCAGCTGGTGCTCGCGGACCTTCCCGGAATTCAGATTCCGCGTGACGGTCTGACCCAGCGGATGGCCAGCAGCGTGCGCGAAACGCTCTCCGATGTCGACCTCGTGTTGCTCGTCATCGACGGCACAGAGTCAATCGGTGGCGGCGATCGCGCCAGCGCTGAGGCCGCCTTCGCCGCGGGCGTGCCGGTGATCATCGTGGTCAACAAAACCGACGGCATGTCTCCGGAACGAATTGGGCGTGCGATCGGCGCCGCCGCCGAATTGGGTGACTTCACCGAACTGCATCCGATCTCAGCCATCAACGGTGACGGTGTGCAGGCGCTCGTTGACGATCTCGTCCGCCTAGCGCCGGAAGGGCCGGCCCTGTTTCCGGATGACGCCAAGTCGTCGGATCCCGTGCGTCTCCAGATCGCCGAACTGATTCGCGAGCAGGCCCTGCGTCGGTTACGCGACGAGGTGCCACACGCGTTGACCGTGGTCGTCGAAGAGTACGAGGCACCGACGAAGAAGCGGGCAGCGCGCATCGAGGCGACGATCTACGTGGACTCCAAGTCGCAACAAGGCATCGTGATTGGTGCTGGCGGCTCAATGATTCGTGCCATCGGCACCTCGGCGCGCCCCAACATCGAACGCATCATCGGTGCCAAGGTGATGCTCGATTTGCGCGTGCGATCACAGAGCGGCTGGCGGGACGATCCTGCGCTGCTCGACCGACTCGGTCCGTAGCGCTACGGCTGGCGGGTGCCAGCGAACGCACCTGGCGTGTACGTGCACCTAGCGTTCCAGAGCAACCAGCCACCAGCGCCTGTGCGGTCGGCAGCGTCAATCTGCTCCTGCACCTGTGGGAGGCCATAGGCGATGCCGCCGAGCGTGAAGTCTTGGAGCCATGGGCGGATTTGAACCGTGCCGCCATTCGTCCGGCGGCGCCAGTCGGAGAGCGCTGCGGCCACCGTTGGTCCAGGCGTGTCGCCGGGCTTGCTGATGCCAAACTGGCCATCGGTGAAGTGCGACGGATAGACCATGGGGTAGACGGCGTCGAGGGTGTTGCGCAGCTGTCCGGGCTTCTGACCAATGCCAAGATCGCCGGTCGCGGCGAGCCCAAACATGGCGGCGGAGATGTGCACGCCGAGCGGCTTGAGAGCCGCAGCAGCCTGCTTCAGAAACGTGGTGATGGTGTTGTCACGATTGCGGCCGGGATCGTGAAAGACCATGTCTGCTGCGTCGCCGTCAGTGGGATAGCGAACGTAGTCGAACATGATCTCGTCAAAGCCGAGTTCTGCGGCATACGTTGCCAATTGGATCGGGTACTCCCATGAGGCCTCATTGGTGGGGTCAGCCCACGTGATGCCAAGATCGTTTTTCCAGAGACCACCACGACGAGAGCGGACGGCGGTGGACGGATCCGCGACAGGGGCGTAGCCATCCTGGAACACAACGATGCGGCCGATCACGTAGAGACCGGCTTCGTGGGCTCGCCGAAGTACCTTGACTGGATCGTAGATATTCATGTGCGCGCCGGACTTCTTGGCCGTGGGGATTGGTGTGCTGAAGGCAACCTCGCCGCGCTCATCCTTGATGTCGATCTGAATTGCATTCATTCCGAGCTTCGGGTCGGCGAGTGCCATGATCGGCTCGAACATGGTCGGCTCGGCGACGCCGTAGCTCGTGACATGGACACCGCGAACGTGATTCGGCATGGCGATACGCCCACCAACGGATCGTTCGGCCGCCGACTGTTCCGGCACGGCCTCGGTCACGGGGGCAGCCTGCTTGGGTGTCTCGTCGCTGCGACTCCACGTGAAGGCGAACGCAGCAATTGCAACTGGCAACAACAGCACGGCGACTAAGATCACACGGCGCTTGCGCTGAATGGCTCGCGCGCTCGCCCGCTGTTTGGCTCTGCGCGAGTTGCGCATCGCCTCTTGGTGCGCGTCGTAACGCTTCTGGTCGCGGAAGTCATTCATTTCGTGGACCCCGTATGTTAGACGAGTTACGAGTGTGATGGAGCGACCGGGGTCACGTTGGGCGGGTACGCTCTAAGCGTGGCACGACGAACCGGTGATGTGGCTAAATCGATTGAGCTGATGCTGCTGCGGCCGCGTCTAACGACGAGTCAGTGCGTGGCCCTCTGCGAGGCCGCGATGCAGGCGCACGTGGCCGCGGTCTGCGTGCCTCCGACACATGTTGCGACGGCCAGTGCTGCACTTGTGGGCTCCGACGTCAAACTCGTCGCGCTGATCTCGCATCCCTTCGGGACTGATCTGCCCTCGATCAAGGCGCTTGCAGGGCGGAGGGCCCTTGAGGATGGTGCACACGAGCTCGAGATCGTTGTCGATCTCGCGGCATTTTCCTCTGGCGACCCGAACCACGTCCGCGATGAGCTCGCTCGCTGTATCAATGAGGCCCGCGAGGTTCGAGCCGAGGTACTTGTGCGTGCCGTAGTCGAGACCGGGGTGTTTGACGATCGGACGTTGCGCCTGCTCGTGCGTGCGGTGGTGGCAGCCCAGGTGGACATGATCGTGACTTCTTCGGGGCTCGTCCCCGAACCCGATGGTGCCTTGGATGTTGAACTGCTGCGCGAGGAGGTTGGTGCCGGCGTCGGTGTCAAGGCCGTCCGTGCCGTGCGGGGCATGGACGAGGTTGTCGAGCTGATTGCGGCTGGCGCGACGCGCATTGGCGTGTCGACACTGGATGTCTTCGCCGAGCCTCTGCGTTAGGACGACAGCGCGTCAGCGAGGCCGCGCACGCCGGTACTGTTCGAGATTCGGATTCGGCTCAGCTGCAGTGGATCAGCGGCGGAATGCACGTCACCCGACTTCGTCGTGGTGGCGAGCACGTAGCCCGCTTTCTTAACCAGTTCGACGGACGCCGCATCGACAGAGCCCGCCGGGTAGCAGAACCATTGAACTGGGTGGGCAAGGCGCTTCTCAAGCGCAAAGCGAGAGACGCGGAGCGTCTTTAGGGCTGCCTCGGGTGTCAGCTTTGGAAGTTCCGTGTGGCTGGCCGTGTGCGACCCGATGTCCCAGCCGCGCTGTTCGAGCGTGCGCAGCTGCGACCACGTCAGCCAGGTCGGGTCGGTCTTCTTAAGGTTCGCGATGCGATCGGTAACGACGTAGGCCGTGCCGACCATGTCAACGCGGGTCATGATTGGTGCTGCGGTCGTGGCGATACTGCGGTAGCCGTCATCGAAGGTAATCAGGACTGGCTTGTCGGGCAAGGGCTTGCCTTCTTCGAGCGCGCTATACAGCTGCATCTGCGTGATTGAGGTGTAGCCGTTGTCCTGCAGCCATTGCATCTGGAGCGCAAACTCGCCCGGCTCGACCGTCAGATCAACGGTGATTGCAGGCTCGTCGCCGGCGAGGACTGCAATGCGGTGGTACATCAGGATGGGTACGCGCACGGTGCGTGTCGGCAAGGGGTTGGGCAGTGTCAGCAGCGGCACGTCCTTGACCGGTTCAGCAACTGTCGTGGCGTCGGCCTGCGTCGTCGCAGCTGCGGATGCTGCCGAAGAGCTTGTGGTCCGGTGGAGGAGCGAGGAGCCAGCGACGACAGCAACCACGATTGCCGTGAGGACGACTAGGGCAGGGCGGACGCGCATCGAGACGCAATTCTACCTGCTCTGGGGTCAGCCCTATAGTGCCGTTGTGGAACAACAGGGACCCAACGCGTGGAAAACCCTTGGCAGGCGCGTACTCCATGATGATGTAGTCCGCATTGAGGAACACGACGTACGCACACCAGAAGGCCGCGAATACCAATTTCCGCTGATCCTCTCGCCGGGATTCGCAAAAATTGTTCCGTTACTCCCCAATGGCGACGTCGTGCTTGTGCGCCAGTATCGCTACGCGATGGGCCTCGAGACCTTGGAGGTGCCAGCCGGTGCGCTCGATGCGGACGAGGAGCCGCTCGACTGTGCGCGCCGCGAGCTCGGTGAGGAGACGCTACTCCGGTCGGACGAAATAGAACCGTTGGGAGAGTTCTGTACGAGTCCCGGTCGCATGAACGAGCGTGGCTACATCTTTTTGGCGCGCAATTGCGTTCCCGATCCAACCACTGCGCAGCACGAGCCGACACTACCCATCGCGATGCCATTGGCGGACGCGATCGCGATGATTGGCGGCGAGATCTTGGCGGCGACGAGTTGCTTGGCGCTGCTGCTGGCTCAGCGTCGACTCGCCGGACTCGATCGATAACACTTCTCGCATGACCGCCATCACGCCATCCGGACCAAATGCAGCGGGCGTCCGCTGGGACCTCTCGCTGATCTGCTCCGATGTTGCCGCTGCTCAGCAGTTGTTGGACGAGACGATTGCCGCAGCGGAGGCGTTCGATGCAACCTATCGTGGCACCGTCGCAACGCTTGACGCGACGGGGCTTGCTGCTGCCTTGGCCGAGTTGGCCGAGATCAGCAACGCACTGCATCGGGTGGGGTCGTACGTCGGTCTGCGTCGCAGCGTCGATGTCAACGACGATGAGGCGCGCGATTTTGAGACCGTCGTCGATCAGGGCATGGTGCGCGCGGGCAATGCGCTGCGTTTCTTCGATCTCGAGTGGATTGCCGTGGACGACGCAGTTGCTCAGCGGCTGATCGACGCGCCAGAGCTGGCAGCCGATCGCCATCACCTGTCGTCGGAGCGTCGCTTCCGTCCGCACGTGTTGCCGGATGATCAGGAGCGCATGCTGTCCGAGCGCGAGCCGGTTGTATCCGCCTGGCAGAACCTTTTCGCGCAGACGGTCTCGAATATCCGTGCACCGTTCGACGACGGAACGGGTGAGACCGAGAAGACCGTGGACGAGTTGCTGTCGTACGTCCACACCACCAATCGCCAAGTACGCCTGGCAGCGCTCGAGACGTTGTACGTGGCGCTTGAGCCGCATGGCGATGTACTTTCGACCTGCTACGACAGCATCGTTGCCGATCGCCTGACGATGGATCGGCTGCGCGGCTACGACTCGCCGATCGCTCCGCGGCACCTCTCGAACGAGCTCGAGCCGGCCTGGGTCGACGCGATGATGAAGGCAATCGAGTCGCGCTATGGCATGGCACAGCGCTGGTTTACGAAGAAGGCCGAACTGATGGGGCTTGAGAAGCTGCACCTCGCCGATCAGTACGCGCCGCTTGGCGAGGGGCGTGCGATGCCGTACGTCGAGGCCTGCGGGATCGTGGAGGACGCGTTCGGACGCTTCTCGCCCGAGATCCTGCGGGTCTCCAAGAGCGTCTTTGCTGAGCAGCGGGTCGATGCCGAGCCGCGCAAGGGTAAGCGTGGGGGAGCCTTCTGCGCATCCGTGGCACAGGACGCTCAGCCATTCATCATGCTCAATCACACCGACACGCTGCGCGACCTGATGACCGTCGCGCACGAGCTCGGACACGGCATGCACTTTGCCCTTTCGAGCGAACGTCAGACGGCGCTGTCGATGCACGCGCCGCTCGCGCTGTGTGAGGTGCCAAGCACCTTCGCCGAACTGCTCGTGTTCGACCGCATGCTGGCCGAAGAGCCCGATGCGGCAACCCGAATGGCCCTGATTCGTCAGGAACTCGAGTCGGGGTTTGCGACGGTGTTCCGTCAGACGATGATGGTGCGCTACGAGCAGGACGCCTACGGCGCTCGCAGCGAGGGGCAGGCACTCACCAAAGATCGTCTCGGCGAGTTTTGGATTGCGCGTAACCAGGCCTACTACGGCGATTCGATGGAGCTGCCGGATGGCTATCGCCGAGGCTGGTCCTACATCCCGCACTTCATCAACACGCGCTTTTACACCTACGCCTACGCCTTTGCGCACCTCGCGAGTCTCACGCTCTATGCCCTCTATCGCGAGGACGGCGACGCCTTCGTTGGTCCGTACCTCGACTTTCTCGCAACGGGTGGCAGTAAGTCGCCAGGCGAGCAGTTGGGTGCGTTCGGAATCGACCTTGCCGACGCGGCGACGTGGGGCAAGGGGCTCGACG
>JAEMTW010000024.1:0-6036 GCA_016462095.1 Thermoleophilia bacterium | reverse complement strand
GCTCGACGAGATGGAGCGCATGCTCGAGCTCGCGCTCGAGGACTGAGCCATGCCCGAACTGGCATGGCTCGACGCGGTTCCGGGAGAGGCCGCGTTTTATGCAGACGATCTGATGGCGATCCGCGCGGGCGCCAAGCACGATGGCTTCGCCTACCTTGGCGAGCCGATTACGCCCGGCCATCGTGCAGTCCGGAGTCCGTCGCGGGCCCTGTTGCTGCGCGTCGAGACCGCTGCAGGCGCGGTGGGGTGGGGCGACGCCGTCTCGGTGCAATACGCGGGTGTCGGTGGCCGTGACGCTCCAGTCGATCCTGCGGTGCTAGGGGTTGAAGTCGATTTTGCGGCGCTCGCGCTACAGCGAGCGGGAGAGTTCGACTTTGCTGCAGGTTGTCAACTGATCGAGGAGTTGCGGTTTGACGGTCGCCCACTCCATACCGCCGTGCGCTATGGCATCAGTCAGGCGCTGCTTAACGCCACCGCTGCCGAGGCGGGGAGCAGCCCGTTGCGGATTCTTGCGGCGATTACGGGTCTCACCGAGCCGGAACTGTTGCCCGTCTATGCCCAGTCCGGTGACGAGCGCGAACTGAACGCGGACCGGATGATCCTACGGGCAGTCGACGTGCTGCCGCATGGGCTCTTCAACTCGCTGGATTCGTTTGGGCACGATGGACAGCGCTTCCTCGATTACGTCGCGTGGTTGCGTAGACGCGTCGACGAGTTGGGCCCAGCCGGTTATCGCCCATCCCTGCACCTCGACGTCTACGGCATGCTGGGTCAGGTCGTCTCGCTCGACGTCGATCGCATGGCGACGTTCCTCGCGGCCGCGGAGACAGCGGCCGGAGGTCTCGACCTCGCAGTTGAGTCTCCGTGTTATGGCGCCGACGGCGCCGAGACGGTCGAACTGCTCGCGCACCTGCGTTCCACGTTGCGCGAGCGCGGTGTCTCTGTCTCTTTGGTTGCGGACGAGTTCTGCAATACCGATGCCGACGTGGCGCAGTTTGTTGCCGCCGAAGCCGTCGACCTGATTCAAATCAAAATGCCCGACCTTGGCTGTCTGACGGAAGCGATCGCTGCAGCCAAGGTCTGTCGCGACGCTGGCCTGGGGGTCTTCATTGGCGGCTCCTGCGCCGAAACCGAGGTCAGCGCAATCGCCAGCGCACAGGTGGCACTTGCGGTTGAGGCCGACCAGGTGCTCGCCAAGCCGGGCATGGGTGTCGATGAAGGCGTGACGATCGTGCGCAACGCGATGCGGCGTGCCCTGGTCGACTGGGAACGTACGTCCTAACTGAAGTACGTCGACACGATGTGCCCGACGGCGAAGCCGATGCCTGCCGAGATCCCGCCGATCACCACGACCTTCGCGCCCGACTGCACGATCGCGAGTCGCGCAACCTTGCCCTTGGCGATGCCGAGCGCAAACAACGCAATCAGCGTGCTGATCAGGCTGACCACGAGTGCGGTGTTGAGGTCGAAGGCGAAGTACGGCCAGAGTGGAACGAAGGCCGCCCCGAGATAGGTGCCACCGACGACGAAGGCGTCGCCGAGGGCGTCGCCGCCCGCGTCCGGCGATAGCGCGAGCTCTTTCTGAATCTTCGTCCTCAGAAAGACGTTCTCGTTTGCAGCCAAGCCTTGGGCAACCTGCTCCGCGTCGGCGCGGGGTAGACCCTCGTGCTCGAGAATGATCGCCAGTTCGGCGACCTCGCGCTCGAAGTGCTCGACGATCTCTTCGCCCTCGTCGCGGATCTCGGCCTGAAACAGACCTTCCTCAGCCTCGCTTGCGAGATAGGAGCCACTACCCATCGCGACTGCGCCTGCGAAGGCCTCGGCGAGCCCGGCAATAATGATCAACGACTGCGACGGACTCGCGGCGGCCATTCCGGTCACGACACCGAGCGGTACAAGCAGGCCGTCCTGTGCGCCGAGCACAACCTCACGAATGCGCGACAGCTTTCCGATCCGTGCGGCCTCGCCCAGCGAGTGCTCGCGGATATGGAGTTCGGCCTCAGCGCGCGCCTCGGCGGTGATGTCTGGAATCGCAGGCATGACCGAGATCGTAACGCGGGTCGAGCTAGCGGACGAACGCCAGCAGGCCTTGGATACCAGTGAGTAACGCGAGGGCCAAAAGCAGCCAGAGCACGCGTGTGCGAAAGCGATCGGTATTCGAGCCGTGGAACGCACGATGCCCCAGCCACGAGCCAATCGCCAGCACCGGCAGGCAGAAGAGGACGGTGATCAGCACGCTGCGATCGACGAGGCCGCCGATGGCGAATGACGTTACCGCAATCACATCCAATACGAGAAAGCAGGCCATCATCGAGGCGCGCGAGACGCCTGCGGCTCGCTCACCGCTCATGAAAAACAGCACGATTGGCGGTCCGCTGATGCCAAAGGCTCCATTGAGGAGGCCGGCAACGGCACCGGTGGCAACGGTGCTCGAGGTGCTTTGACTGCTGCGCGGCTTGGCTGCAAAAAGCAGGAGCAACGCGGCTGCGGAGATCGCCAGCGCGATGCCGATCCGCGCGACATCGGTCGGTACGTGGATCAGAAAGAGTGCGCCAAGCGGTGTCAGCACGATCGCGCCGGCGAGCAGTATGAGGACGGGGCGCCAGCTGATCTCGCGCCAGACCGGTGGCAGGAGCAGCAGGCCAACGATGATTTCCAACACGAGTACCGTCGGGATCGCGACGCTCGGTGCACTGATGATTGAGAGACCGGCGACGCCAATCAAGGCGAAGCCGAAGCCGCTATAGCCGCGGACGCTCGCGGCGATCAAGATGATCACCATCGCGAGCACCGTGGTCAGGATCGTCGTCACTCCATGACTTTAGGCCACTGCACTCAGGCGACCTTGGGGAACGACCAAACCGAGTTAGGCCCCGCTTCGACGCTGCGCTCGACAATGCCGGCCTCGTTTGGGTGGGCAGTTGGTGTTATCCACCCCGGAAAACATTTCGTAGGCAACGCGTTTATGGTGCATGAAAATCCGATCAGGAGCAAACTCACTATGTCTGACAGCACCACGCTCGTCCCCGCCGGTACCTGGAACGCCGACGCCTCGCACTCCAGCGTCAACTTCTCCGTTCGCCACCTTGGCATCGCCAAGTTGCGCGGCAAGTTCGGCGAGTTTTCCGGTTCGCTGACGTCCGATGGCACGACCACCACTGGTGCCGGTTCGATCGCCGTCGCCAGCATCAGCACCGGTGACGAAGGTCGCGATCATCACCTTCATGGCGAGGAATTCTTCAACGCTGCCGTGCACACCGCTATCGAGTACAGCATTGCTTCGGTCGAGGCGCATGGTGACACGTTCCACGTCAACGGTGAGATCACGATCAACGGCATCACCAAGCCGCTCTCCCTCGAGGCCGCTCACGGTGGCACCGGCATCGATCCCTGGGGCAACGAGCGCGTTGGCGTCGACCTGCGAGGCCACATCAGCCGCAAGGACTTCGGCATGACGTTCGACGCCGATAACGCTCTGGTTAGCGACAAGGTCGCGATCGAGCTCGACTTCTCGCTCGTCAAGGCTGCGTAGACACGATGAGTGTTGATTCCACTCTGCCCGGCGCCTTGCCAACAGACACGGTGCTTGGCAGGGTGGAATTGGCCGTTGCCTATCTCGAGCGTTCGCTCAATTTCTGGACCGCTGCGATTGGCCTGCAGGTGCTCGCGGAACGACCAGGCGGAGCGGACCTCGGTGTTGACGGGCGCGTTCTAATCAGTCTCGTGGTCGAGCCGGGCGTAGAGCCCGCGCCAAATCGAACGGGACTCTTCCACGTCGCGCTGTTGCTTCCAGAGCGGAGCGATCTCGCCGCATGGCTTAAGACCGCTCTGCGTGCACGGGTTTCGATCGACGGCAGCTCGGACCACTTCGTCAGCGAGGCGATCTATCTGACCGACCCAGATGGTCATGGCATCGAGATGTACTGGGATCGTCCGCGATCTGATTGGGAGGGCAAGGTCGAGGAGATGACGACCGACCCGCTCGACGTGGCGGGCCTGATCGCCGAGGCGCCACCGGCGTCCGCCGGACCCTATCTCGGCCTGCCAGCGGCTACGACGATTGGACACGTGCATCTGCGCGTCGCTGCCATCGCGACCACGATTGCCTTCTATCGGGACGTGATCGGCTTCGACCTCGTCACGACGCTTGGGCCACAGGCTGCCTTCTTTGCCGTCGGTGGGTATCACCACCAGATCGGCGTCAACACCTGGCGCAGCGAGGGCGGGGTAGGACCCAGTGCCAACGAGGCGGGCCTGCGTCTCTACTCGCTCGTGCTGACCACCGAAGCCGACCGGGCCGCCGTCGTTGGTCGCGTGCGCGACGCGGGCGGCATTCCCGTCGATCACGGTGATGGTTGGTTGGTGCGCGACCCCAGCGGGATCGCGCTCCTCCTGACCGTTCTGGACGACTAGTACCGGAGGCGGGACTTGAACCCGCACATTGTTACCAACGCCGGATTTTGAATCCGGTGCGTCTACCAATTCCGCCACTCCGGCAGGGAACGACGATGAGAATAGCGCGGATGTCCGCACCCCCTGCTACCTTTCCGGTCGTGGTTGGCAACGGTGCCCACCACGACGCGACGCTGCGTTCCCCGTCGCGGCGTGCCCGGTGGGGCGACGCCGCTAGACCCGGAGGGACACAGACATGACGAAGAAAGAACTACTCGCCCAGTGCAAGGCGAACAACGTCCGCTTCGTGCGGCTGCAGTTCACGGAGCTGTACGGGCACCTCAAGAACGTCTCGATTCCTGTCGAGGAACTCAGCAAGGCGCTCGACAACGAGATGATGTTCGACGGCTCGTCGATCCGCGGGTACAAGCGCATCGAGCAGTCCGACATGTACTTCCGCCCCGACATCAGTACGTTCGCGATCCTGCCGTGGCTTGGCCGCGACACGGGCAATGTGGCGCGCATTATCTGCGACGTGCTCGAGCCCGACGGCTCGGCGTTCGCTGGCGACCCGCGCGGCGCACTCAAGGGCCAGATCGCTGAGGCCAAGAAGATGGGCTTCACGATGAACGTCGGCCCCGAGGCCGAGTTCTTCATCTTCAACCGCGACGCCGATGGCACACCAACCGTTGATCCGCACGACAAGGCAGGCTACTTCGACGTCGGTCCGATGGACAAGGGCGAGAGTGTGCGTCGTGCCATTGAAGACACGCTCGTTCAGCTGGGCTTCCACATTGAGGTCTCGCACCATGAGGTCGCGATCGGGCAGCACGAGATTGGCTTCCGACATGCCGATGCTTTGACGTGCGCCGATAACCTGACCACGTTCCGTTATGTCGTGCGCACCGTCGCGGCACAAAACGGGATGCACGCGACGTTCATGCCGAAGCCAATCTTCGGCGAGAACGGCTCTGGGATGCACTGCAACATGTCGCTCTCGAAGGCCGGCAGAAATGCCTTCTACGATCCGAAGGGTCAGGAGCAGTTGTCCGACACGGCCCTGGCCTATATCGCCGGCCTCTTGGCGCACCTGCCGGGAATTACTGCGATCGCCAACCCGACCGTCAACTCCTACAAGCGCCTCGTGCCAGGGTATGAGGCTCCGGTCTACATCGCCTGGTCGCCGGGCAACCGCTCGGCCGCGATTCGCATCCCGGCTAAGCGCGGCAGCGCCACGCGAGCCGAGTTGCGTACGCCCGATCCAACCGCCAACCCGTACTTGGCCTTCACGGTCATGCTCGCGGCTGGCCTCGACGGCATCAAGCGGGGCCTCAAGCCCCCGGCACCGGTCAACCAGAACATCTACCACCTCTCCGAAGAGGAGTCGGCGAAGCTCAAGATCACCGGGCTTCCTCACAACCTGTCGCTGGCGATCGATGCCTTTGCCGCCGACAAGGTGCTGACCACGGCGCTCGGCCCGCACATCACCGAGGCCTTCATCGCCGAGAAGCGAGCCGAATGGAAGAACTACCAGGCTCAGGTCCACGGCTGGGAGATCGACCAGTACATGGAGACGTTCTAGCGCGTCCCCAGGGTCAGACCCTTTTGTGCGTGCGGAGCACGCGACACAAAGGGTCTGACCCC
>JAEMTW010000188.1 GCA_016462095.1 Thermoleophilia bacterium | reverse complement strand
GTTGAGCGGCACCACTGGAGTAGGCCAAGATCCAGGCATAGGCGGCCGTCTTCTGCTCCTGAAGGTCGCGACGCCTCGCCACGAAGCCATCCGGGTGCGGAATCGCGAGCGAGACGACGCGGGAAACCCGGTCGGCATGGTTCGCGCCAAGATCGAGGGCGACGCAGCCACCCCAATCGTGACCAACGACAGGTACCCGTTCAAGCTCGAGTGCATCCAACACGGCGATCATGTCGCCGGCGACGGCCGCGCTCTGGTACTGCGCGACCGGCTCCGATGGTGCATAGCCGGGTAGCGAGGGAACGATCGCGCGGTAGCCGGCCCTCACGAGCCGATCGACGAGTGGGGACATGCCAATCGGCGCGTCGGGAAAACCGTGCAACACGAGCACGGGCATGCCCTCGCCGAGATCCCAAAACGCGACAGCACCACGAGCCTGCGCGAACGATGGTGCAGTGGCGAATGCGTCCATTAGATCGCGCTGAACCCACCGTCGACGGGCATGATCACGCCTGTCATCCACGCGGCGTCGTCGGAGGCCAGGAAGTACGCGGCGCCCGCAATGTCCTCGGCCTCGCCGAGCCGTGGCAGCGGCGTCGTCGCCTGCAGCCGAGCCAGCTTGGCTGGGTCGTCCCACAGGTTGCGCGTCATCGACGTACGTACGTAGCCGGGGCAGATTGCATTGACCGTGATCGAATGCGGGGCGAGCTCGATTGCCAACGTACGCGTGATCTGGACGACAGCGCCCTTGCTCATGTTGTAGTGATATCCCGTCTGCACGCCCGTGATGCCTGCGATCGAAGCGAGCGTGACGATGCGTCCGCCGCGGCCCTGCTCGATCATCGCGCGGGCACTCTCGCGACAGGTCCACCAGACGCCATCTTGATTGACTGCCTGAACCTGCTTGTAGTCCTCGAAGGGCTCATCGACGATTGAGTACGCCATCGGTGAGATGCCCGCATTGGCAACCGTGATGTCGAGCCCGCCATAGCTGTCGGTCGCCGTTGCGACGGCGGCGGCAACCTGAGCGCCGTCTGTGACATCGCACTCCACGAACGTTGCACGACCGCCCTGCTCGTTGATCAAATCGTGCGTCGTGGCGGAATCCTCCCAGCCACCAGCAATCGGATTCGGCACGAGATCGGCACAGACCACCGCGGCACCCTCCGCGGCATAGCGCAAGGCGATCGCTCGACCGTTGCCGCTGGCAGCGCCGGTAATCAGGGCGACGCGACCTTCGAGTCGTCGTTCAGCAGTCATCAATTCTTCTCCTCGGTACGGGTCTCTGCGGCGAGCACGGCATCGTGGCCGCCGTCCATGCGAATCGTGGTTCCATTGATCGTCTCGGCGTTTGTGCCGAGCATCAGGTTTGCGACGGCGGCGACCTCTGTAGGCGGTATTGCCTCGGCCACGAGGAGTGCGTTGACGCAGATACCGGGGAGCGTCGAGGCGACCTCCATCAGCATCACCAAGCCCGCTGCGATCGTCGAACGCACGCCATCGCAATGGTCGGGCAGCAGACCGCCGGCGGGGCAGACGATCACGACCCGCGTCGAATATTCGAGCTCGGTCAACGTCTGGATCGCGGCGGCTGCAGTCGTCAGTGTCTCGCCCAGCAGTCGCTCGAGCTCGCTCGTCTCGACCGTACCCAGCGAGCCAAGGGATGGTGGCAGCGCGACAATCGCAAGCTCTGTTGGGCGATCCCGACGAACGATCTCGCGGACGGTGGTGCGGGCGGGCGACGAGGCAAAACGAGCACCCTCGGCGAGGGCCTGCGCGACAGCGCCAT
Source organism: Thermoleophilia bacterium (assembly GCA_016462095.1). GTDB lineage: Bacteria > Actinomycetota > Thermoleophilia > Gaiellales > F1-60-MAGs149 > F1-60-MAGs149. Next base: position 2,041 of record JAEMTW010000188.1, on the reverse strand, counting down.
GCGTACCGATCACGAGGCGGGTCATCGTTCAGCCCCCGATTGGGCCTGCCAGGCGGACGCAGACGAGCGCATGCCCGCGTCGATCAGCAGGCCTGTGCCGGAAATACGGGAGGCATCGGCGCTGACCAAGAACGCCGCTGCCGCCGCGACATCTTCGCCACGGACGATTGTGCCCAGCGGTGGTGCAAGCCAGCCATCGGTAGCACCTGGCGTGCGTCGGCCAGCGGTCGTCGTCAGCATTCCCGGTGCGGTATCGCCTGGACAAATTGCGTTGACACGAACACCTGCCGGGCCCCATTCTGCGGCGAGGCAGCGCGTCATCGTCAACGTCATTCGCTTGGCGATCGAATACGCAGCAATCGGCGCCTCCCCCCAGACGCCGGCATCGGAGGCGGTGATCAGGATCGAGCCCTGGGTCGCCTGCAGGTGAGGGAGCGCGGCGCGCGCCTGACGGTGAACGGCGAGGACGTTGACGTCCATCAGGAGGTCCCAGTCGGCATCGGGCGTGCTTGGCAGATCGGCGTCGAGGATCACACCCGCGTTGAGCAGCACCGCATCGAGACCGCCCAATGCCGTGGCAGCACGGTCGACAGTGTCATCGGCGGGGTTGGCAACGTCGCCGACGATGGCCACGCCTCCAATCTCTGCTGCCAGCGCATTGGCGCGTGTTTGCGAGCGCCCGGCGACCGCAACGCGCCAGCCATCGGCGGCCAGCCGGCGACAGATGGCGGCGCCAATGCCGGAGGTACCGCCGGTCACGAGTGCACGCATCGCGGTCATGTGCCGAAGTCTCCCAATGGTCGTCGTGCCGCGAGCCGAGCGGCTGCGCGACCGAGCAGACGAGCGTCGCCAACAGGGCCCTGAAAATAGGCGCCAGTGGTCCCAGTCGAGAGGGCGACGACGAGTTCGGCGCCATCGACGCCAAGCCCAATACCAAGCGGCGAGCGTACCGCGGCGGCTCGTGCCGAGATCGGCTCGGACAGCACCTGAAGCGGCACGGCCTCTTCCTCAAAGGCTGCCGCGACGAGTCGGATCAACTCCGCAGTTGTGCTGGCGAGCACCACGGCTGGAGCGCTCATAGGGTCTCCGCGTGGAGCAGCACGAGACCCACTGCCACGGCCGCGCGCGGTCCGTGTTGGCCCAAGACGTCTCCTCGGGCAATCGCCAGGTCGAGATCGGCGAGTGCCAGCGACACCTCGCTGACGATCTCGGCATCCTCGGCACAGCCACCAACCAAGACGGCGAGCTCGCCGCGTGGGAGCCCTCCTGCCGCGGTGATTGCGCGCCGCAAGTTGCCGGCGATGATCGTGCGCTTCGCCGCGCGTCGAAGGCGGGCCCAGACCTCAGGCGCCAGGTCGCTCTCGAGGGCGTCGAGAGATCCGTCTTGACGCTCGGTGATACAGAGATGAGCGACCGACTGAGGGGCGGCAGGGGAGGTGAGAAATGTTCGGCTGCCATCCTCGTGTCGCAGGATGAATGGCGTCTCGACGTGCACGCTCGGATGCCGCTTGGCCTGCTCGGCACGGAGTGGGTCGATTCCGAGAATCGCGCCGCAGATGCGATCGACGAGCAGCCCTGCTCCCGCCGTTGCGATGGCAACGTCGCGGTCGTCGAGTTGGACGTGGAGGTCGACGGTACCGCCGCCCATGTCAATCACGATCGGCGCATGGCCGGCACCTGGGGTCGTCGATGCGCCCGCTACGGCCGCGGCAGTCTCGGCCGCGACGACGACAACGTCGCCGGCAAAGCTGTCTGCAAGTGCCTGCTCCAGTGCACGGTCGCTGCGGCGCGCGAGCACGGCGAGCCCCACGGCCCGTCGTTGGCGGAGGCGCAGTGACAACGCCGCGTCGTCGATTGCCTCGGGCAATGGTGCCCAAAAGGCGTCGATCAGGTCGGCATCGATACCCTCGATCGCGACGACCTCCCCGACTCCCGGGGGCGTGGTGGTGATATCGATGGCGCGGGTCGACCCGTCGCTCAATGTCGCGAGGCGTGGCTGTTCCTGTTCGGTGGCACCACCCGAGGCCTCTCGGCGGACAGC
>JAEMTW010000187.1 GCA_016462095.1 Thermoleophilia bacterium | reverse complement strand
GTTCGTAAGGCCGTGGCCGAACACGAACGGGCCGTCGTCCGGCGCCCTGGCGACAGCGATGCGATGATTCGTCTGCGTTCGATGGAGGCCGGGGGAGACATCTCGTTTGGCGACTATCTCGGTACGCTGCATCCGGAGGCAGAGCGCATCTTCCAGGCGCTGTGCAATCGCTCGAGTGGAGATCTCAGCTCGATTACGAAGGCCTCGATGGCGACGTTGTTTGCGCACGTCTGGGATTCCGGCGACCTCGGACGCAACATGCGGGGCGGGTCTGGATTGTTGGTTGAAGCCCTAGGAGAGGACCTCGCACCACAGATTCGGCTCCAGACCGCTGTGACGCGCGTGACGATCACGAGCACGGGCGTTGATGTCGACACCATCGGCCCAGACGGGGCCGGCACAATTCATGCACGCACGGTGGTGCTCGCGATTCCCGCTCCGTTGATCCCCGCGCTCTTCGGCGAGGCCTTGCCGAGCGAGACAGCCTCTGCACTCGCGCGCGTGACGATCGGTCCAACCACAGTGCTCAGCGTGCTCACCGATGAGACCGAGCCGATGCCATGGGACGACATCTACTCGCTGCTGACGCCCGACTGTCGCTTCAACATGTTCTTCAACCATTCAAACGCGCTGCACGCGACAGGTGCGCCAAAGCAGGGCAGCCTGTTGATGATCTATGGCGGCGGTGGGCGCGCCCGCGCACTTGCCGGTCTGTCCGACGCCGAGAAGGAGCGCGCGTTTCTCGACGATCTCCACCGACTCTACCCCGAGACGCGTGGGCACATTGCCGAGACGTGGCTGATGCCGTGGCAGTACGCCGTGCCGCATGCGACCCCGGGTCGTTGGCGTGTTCAAGAGACGCTCGATCGAGGCATTGCCGATCGCGTCTTCTTGGCGGGAGACTGGGTGGGCGAGTTCGGAGCGATGGAGACGGCCGCAGAGACGGGTGTTGACGCGGCGGCAGCCGCCAGGCGCGTGTTGAGTGCTGGTCGTGCCTGATCACGTTGTTACCGTGTCAATGCCGACCCCGTAGGAGTGTCCGATGACGTCGATCGATGATCTCAAGGGTTTTAGTTATCCCCTAACTCCGGGTGGTAAGTCGTCATTGGTGGGCGAGATGCCGTGGCACTACGCCACCGAGTACCTCAACATCGCCTATCGCACGGACCCTGCTGTGATCGCCTCGTATCTGCCGGCACCGCTCGAGCCGGGTCCAGAGCCAGACATGGCCTACGTCGCGTTTAGTCGCTGGTGGTCTGTCTGGGATTCCGAGCAAGACCTCGCGTTCGTCAACCCCGAGCGCACGCAGTATCAAGAGGCCGCGATCTGGGTCAACTGCTCGTACAAGGGTGAGCCCGGGCAGATCTGCCTTCAGATCTGGGTCAGCAACGACTTCACGATGGCGCGCGGTTGGTTTATGGGCTTCGCCAAGAAGCTCGGGCAGGTGCATGTCACCGACTACCACCCGCTCAACCCCGTGCAGCAGCCACTTGGACCAGGCAGTCGCCTCAAGGGCTACGTCGTGGCGCATGGTGAGCGGCTAATCGAGGGAACGATGGAGGTCGAACGCCGCATCACCCGCGAGGAATTGCCACCACCGATGGGCCGTCCTCTCTTCCACATCCGCCATTTTCCGAGCATCGTGCGGGGCGCCAAGCCTTCGGTGCTCGAACTTGTCAAACTCGGCGCCGAGAACATGACCTTCGGCGAGGAGCTGTGGGCCGGCAAGGGTGACCTGACGTTCATACCTTCGGAGATCGAGGAGCACATGGCACTCGCGCCGACGGAGATCGTCGGTGCCTATCGGTATTCCTCCGGGTACACATTCCCCGGTGGAGAAGTGCTGCATTCTTGGGTGTAAGGCGAATTCAGGCACCCTTGCTTCGTTCGCTCCACGTGCAATCTAATGCGGTGGAGCGTTGCTCCTGTTCGCCTATGATCCCGTTTCACGCGGGCGTAGCTCAGTTGGTAGAGCGACAGCTTCCCAAGCTGTAGGTCGTGGGTTCGAGACCCATCGCCCGCTCTCGTTCATGGCTGGGCGCGGGTCAACGCTCGATGACGCCGAATGGCGCATTGCTGCAGGGATTCGGAGGAGTTTCGAGCCCGACGCAGAAACAGACCCCTATGCAGGTGCCGTGGCCGCTGGAGCGTATCTCCCCGTTGGGCATGCGACGGGCTGCGCTGGTGCCCTTGGGGCTGCTTGGGGCGGGGATCGTCGTCGCGCTTGGTCTGGTGGGATTGCGCGGGATTGAGGCCACGGGCTCGTTTAACGTTGATCGCGTCGAGGTTGTCGGCGCCGGTGGCGGTAGCGTCGCGGGTGCTGTGCGTAAGACCGCCTTTGCAACGACGGCCAGCACGAGCATGCTGTCGGTCAATCCCGCCGCTATCGCAGCCGCTGTTGCGAGCCTTCCGCGCGTGCAGACCGCAATTGTCGATCGTGCGTTTCCCAACACTCTCACGATCAAGATCGTCCCCGAACGCGCTGTCGCTATGACCACCACCCCGCAAGGAAGAGTCGTGCTGGCCGCCTCTGGGCGCGTGCTCGGTCCCGCCACTGCCGGCGCGATGGGCTTGCCACTGATCGCCTCCGCGCCAAGCGATATTCCCGGAGCGGGTGGGACAGTCACTGCGCCGGGCGTCGTGGCCGAGCTCGCGCTGGCCGCTGCTCGCAGCCGCACGCTTCGCTTCCGAGCCATCGGGTATGGCCAAGACGGTCTGGTTGGACAGACCGCTCAGGGGGTCGAGGTTCGCGTTGGTGATGTGGATCAACTCGCGACCAAGCTGAAGGTTGCGCGCTCTGTCTTGCGGCGTGCCGGAACCACCGTTCAGTACGTCGATGTCACCGTGCCGGCCGCACCGGTCCTGCGAGAGAGTTCGGCTGATCCCCTGACTGCCAACGCTCCGGCGCCGACCGCGGTCGCAGTTTCTGGTGATCAGTCTGATCTTGGTACGTGGATTGCAGGGGCCACGCCGGCCGAGAGTATCCATGCGGTGTTTGGCTAGGCTCAGGATGAGGTTGAGCAATTTTTATCGCCATCAAGGTGAGCCTGAGTCTGGTGGGGTTGACGATGACTACTCGGATTTAGTACACTGGACGTGGTTCTCGCCGAGCGGCGGGGGCCTTTCGTGTTTATGGAAGCAAACCTTTACCTTACGTAGACGTAGAGACTGAGCGGAGGACGACCATGGCAATGCGAGACGGTAGCGGGGCATATCTGGCAGTGATCAAGGTGGTCGGCGTCGGAGGCGGCGGCAGCAACGCGGTCAACCGCATGGTCGACGCGGGTCTGCGTGGCGTGGAGTTTATCGCCGCCAACACGGACGCACAGGCACTCTTGATGACGGACGCCGACATCAAGATTCAGCTTGGCAGCAAGATTACGCGTGGCCTTGGCGCCGGCGCGAACCCCGATGTCGGTCGCGAGGCCGCCGTTGAGAGCAAGGAAGAGATCAAGGAGGCCCTTCGCGGAGCCGACATGGTGTTCGTGACTGCCGGCGAGGGTGGCGGCACGGGTACGGGTGCCGCGCCGGTGATTGCCGAGATCGCACGCGAACTGGGTGCACTTACGGTTGGTATTGTCACGCGCCCCTTCGGCTTCGAAGGTCGACGCCGCGCCGAGCAGGCCGACCGTGGTGTCGAAGAGCTCGCAGGGCACGTTGACACGATCGTCGTGATTCCAAACGATCGCCTGCTCAATTTGGTCGAGCGCCGCACTTCGATCGTCGATGCCTTTCAGATGGCAGACGACGTGCTGCGCCAAGGCGTCCAGGGCATCACCGACCTGATTACGATTCCTGGCCTGATCAACCTCGACTTTGCCGACATCCGCACGGTCA
>JAEMTW010000186.1 GCA_016462095.1 Thermoleophilia bacterium | reverse complement strand
CAGGCCGGGCATCTCATGCTCGGCAATCTTGATCTCTTTGCGACCCCACTCGGCAAGCGAGAGGTCGGCAACGCGATAGTCGCTGCTGGTTAGTGGCGCTGCAATGGTGCTGCTCATGTCTTAACTCCTTTTGTGACGCAGATTATACTTCGCAGCCGCACGCAAAGCGGTTGATACCACGAAAGCGTTTGTAGCACTGGCTTCACAACGGGTGTCATCGAGTGCAACAGAGAGCGGTTTCCACCCCAACACGCGTGTTCCTGCCCAATAGCGCTGCTGTAACGACGCTAAAGCACGAGCACGAGGTGCTCGAGCGCAACGTCCTGCCCGTCAACGTGCCCCCCAAATGGATCAACATCGCGACGCACAAACCCGAGGCGGCCATACAGGCTCCAACTCGGATCCTCATTCTCCACGACCTCGAGATACACGGCTCGCACGCCACGCTCGCGGCCCCAATCGAGAGCCGTCGTCACGAGCTGGCGTCCCACGCCACGGCCACGGTGTGCCGGATCGAGCCAGACACCCCAGAGCGTCGCGCGATGGCGTCGGCGCTGTCCAAACTCGCGTGCGACACCCGCCATGCCAACCGGGACCCCCTCGTGCAGTGCGAGCATGACCAAGGCGTCGCCTTCGCCCGTACTCGAGGCTGCTCGGGCATCCCAGACATCGTCCGTGTCGGCCGCAACCTCGGCAAAGGTCTCGAGAAATGCGCCGGGCGCGTTCGCCAGCGCGGCAAGGCGCACTTCGCGCAGCAGGCGACCCTCGTCCGCCAGAATGCAGCGAACGTCGATCACATGCGGTCCGGAGCATTGACGCCGATGAGTCCGAGCCCGCGCGTGAGCGCCTCGCCTGTGGCACGCACGGTCGAGAGTCGAAACGCACGCGTGTCGGCATCCTCGTGCAGCACGTGGAGGTCGTGATGGAACGCGTGAAAATCGGCTGCGAGCTCGTGGACCCAGGTGACAATGCGATGAGGCGCACGAAGCTCTGCCGCCGTCGCTGCAATATCCGGCCACTCCGCAAGTCGGCGCACGAGCGTCCGCTCGGGCCCTTCGGGCACGTGCGTGGGGCCAACGCCAGCAACCTCGAGCCCTTCTTCCGCAGCCTTTCGCAAAATCGACTGGCAGCGGGCATGCGCGTACTGGACGTAGAAGACCGGATTCTTGCTGCTGGTCTCGACCGCCAGATCAAGATCGATGTCGAGCATCTGATCGTGCGAGCGCTCGACGAGGAAGTAGCGGGCCGCGTCGACGCCAATCGCCTCGGCCAACTCGTTGAGGGTGATCACGTTGCCGCGGCGCTTCCCCATCCGTTCGCCACTGACCGTCACGAGCTGGTAGATCAAAACTTCGACGGCGTTGGCATCGAGACCAAGGCAGGCTGCGCCGGCCTTGAGGCGCTGGATGTAGCCATGATGATCGGCGCCGAGCACATAGACCGCCCGGGTGGCACCACGCTTGAACTTGAGATCGATGTAGGCGAGATCGGCTGCAAAGTAGGTCGTCTCACCATCTGCCTTCAGCAGCACGCGATCTTTGTCATCGCCGAACGTGGTCGTGCGGAGCCACGTGGCGTCGTCCTGCTCAAAGACGTGCCCTTCGCTGCGCGCGCGGTCGATCGCTGCGGTCACAGCACCGCTCGAATGGAGCGTCTGCTCGCTCGTCCAGAGATCGAACGTGACACGCATCCGCTCGAGCCCCGTGCGGATGCGCTCGATCATCACAGCCACGCCCTGCGTCGTCCAGTCCTCGAGCGGCGCATTGTCTGGCAGGTCAAGCGCGGTCGCAACCTCGAGAATCTCGTCGCCGGGATAGCCACCCTCGGGGATCTCCTCGCCGAGACGCCGCGCCCGCACGGACTGACCGAACAGGTTGATCTGATTACCCGCGTCATTGAAGTAGTACTCCCGCGTCACCTTCTGCCCCGCGAAATCTAGGAGCCGGGAGACACAGTCCCCGTAGGCGGCGTTGCGCGCAGAGCCGATCGTTAGGTCGCCCGTCGGATTAGCAGAGACGAACTCAACCAGCGTCTCAACACCAGCAACCGGAGCGTGGCGCCCGAAGTCGCTACCCGCCGTCAGCATCGCTGCCAAGGCATCGCGGTACCAATCGTCCGAGAGCCGCAGATTGAGGAACCCTGGTCCGGCAATCTCGACGGACGCAATCGCGGGAAATCCCTCGACGATCGTGGCGAGCTCTTGTGCAACCTCTCGCGGAGACTTGCCAAGCAGCGGGGCGAGTCGCATCGCGACACTCGTGGCGTAATCGCCGTGCTCGGGATTGCCGGGACGCTCGAGCCCGAGCTCGGGCACGTCTCTCCCCGTCAGACCGGCGACTGCGGCGGTGAGTGCGGCGTGCAGGTCGGCAACGGGATCGATCACAGGCGAATCGTGGCAAAGCACTGACGCCGCGGCGCTGGTGCTATCGGTGGTATGGCAGCCCGCGACGGATCGTGAGTGCGCGGTACAACTGCTCGACAGCGACGACGCGTGCCAGTTGGTGTGGCAGCGTCGCTCGTCCAAACGCTAACTGGTGCTGGCTTGCCTCGAGGATGCGCGGGTCGATCCCCTCTGCGCCACCCACCACGAAAGCCGTTTTCTGCGGAGGCCGCTCCTCCAACGCACCAACCAACTCGGCCAGTCCTTCGCTCGTGATCTGCTCGCCATTGCGATCGAATGCGACCACCGTCCAACCCTCCGTCGCGGCAGCAATGCGATCGCCTTCGCGCTGGCGAATTTCGCCTGCCGTCCCGCGGCCAAGAGGCTCGTCCTTAACAACTACTACCTCAAACTTGGCGAGTTTTCCAATCCGCGCCTCGTAGTCCGCAGCGGCCTCGGCGAGACCACCGCGCGCACGCCCGACGACCACCAGCCGAAGCGAGGCTATGCCTCCAGGTGGTCGTCGCCGACCTCGGGTAGGTCGCGAATGCTCTCGCGCGCCGACCACTTGTCGTAGTTGTCGTGGATCGCGTCCAGCAACTCGCCCATGAACTGGGGTGAGAGGTTGATGCGACTGACGACCACGCCCGGAATCTCTGGTCCGTCGAACTCGTGATCAACGCGCGCAAACGTGATTGTGAACTCATAATCCGAGTGCGAAACGTTCGCAAAGTTGGCGTAGTGTCCGGCCATCTCTTCGGGCGTGAAGTGGATGTTTAGCTGTCGTTCGGGCTGTTCATTCTGGTCCATGCACGCAGTCTACTCCGGGTGTGCGGCGCGACATCTCGCCTATCGTGTGAAGCGATGCGCGTCGTCGTTCTTTCCGATATCCATGGCAACCTACAGGCGCTCGAAGCCGTGCTGGAAGCAGAGGGCGATCGCTTCGATGCTCTCTGGTGTTTGGGTGACACGATCGGCTATGGCGCGCGACCGAATGAGTGCGTTGATCTGATCCGCGCGCGGGCCGACGTGGTGCTAGTAGGCAACCACGACCTCGCCGTTTTGGGCAAGGTCAACGTCGCTCGCTTCGGCGACGACGCCGGACGCGCCGCCCGCTGGACCCGCGAGGTCTTGGGCGCCGAGCAAGAGGCCTGGCTGACGACGCTCGAACCAATCCACAGCATCGATGCAGTAACGCTGGCCCACGGGTCGCCCCGCGATCCGATCTGGGAGTACGTCATCGATGGTCCGGGCGCCTCGATTGCTCTTGCGCATGCCCCCGATGCCAAAGTCGTGCTGGTGGGCCATACCCACGTGCCGATGTCGGCGCGCAGCGTCGGCGATCGAGTGACCGGTGGCCACGCGCCACCCGGTCGCGAGGAGATCCTTGGCGACGACGTCCGGCTGTTTGCGAACCCTGGCTCCGTCGGACAACCGCGCGATGGAGATAGTCGCGCCTCCTATCTCGTGCTCGATATCGACGACGGCGTACCTGTTCGCGT
>JAEMTW010000185.1:3613-3903 GCA_016462095.1 Thermoleophilia bacterium | reverse complement strand
CAACGTGCTCGCGCGGAATTCGCTCGAGCGCCGCCACCGCGAGGGCGACGCCGCCCCCACCATCGACCTCCGCGATCGCACAGGCCTCCGCGGCGGTCTCCGCCTCGCCGGTCGACGCGCCCTGCGCGACGAACGCGCGATAGACAGCCGTCCGAATCTCGGCGACAGCGACGCGGACCCTCACCCGATCACCTCGCCGAGCAGCCGTCGCCAATTACCACCAAGTACCTTGGCGATATCGCCCGCGGCGAGTCCCTGTGCGGCAAGCCCCGCGTCGAGCACGGGGAAGT
>JAEMTW010000185.1:0-3603 GCA_016462095.1 Thermoleophilia bacterium | reverse complement strand
GCTGACGGCGGCCGGCCCGCAGATACAACAGATAGTCCCGACCCCAGCCGCGCGCACAGTCGGAGCCGATGCCAACATGATCGACACCAACGTCCTCGACCAGTCGCACGATCATCGCCACGAAGTCCGCCAGTGTCGCCTCTGCCCCGCCGGCGACAACGGGATAGAGGCAGACGCCGATGATGCCACCCCGCTCGGTGACAGCGCGGATCACATGGTCCGGCTTGTTGCGCGGCACGTCGACGAACGAGCGTGGGTTCGCGTGGGTGATAGCAGCGGGCTGGGTCGAGGCGGCGACGGCCTCCAGACACGTACGATCGCCGACGTGAGAGAGGTCAACGAGCATGCCAACGCGGTTCATCTCCGCGATCACGTCACCCCCAAAAGGCGTCAGCCCCTCGTCTACAGCGTCGTAGCAGGCCCCACCGATCAGGTTGCGCGCGTTGTAGGTAAGTTGCGCGACCCGCACGCCACGCGCATGGAAGTCGGCAACGAGCTCGAGACGATCCTCGAACGGCGAACCGTTCTGGAAGCCGAGCATGATCCCCACGCGGCCATCGTCGCGGGCGGCATCGATATCGGCGGCCTGCTCGACGATCGTGGCGATGTCGGCATTCGCCGCAACAAACGCACGCAGGCGATCGATCTCCTTACGCGTCGCGGCGGCCTCTTCCCAGACGGCGCAGGTCGCGTTGACGGCATCGATGCCACCGGTCCGACACTCGAGCAGGATCTCGCGGCTCCAGTCGTTGATCTGGAGACCATCGATCACCACCTCGGGCACGCTACGACACCGCGATCGGCTTCGGTGCGAACAGCCAATCATCGTCCACGCCAGCCGCAACGTCGCTGGCCCGCGGCGCTCCACCAAACAACGTCACACGGACCCAATCGGTCGACTGCGGACAAAAATTGTCCATCCCGTAGACGGCAAGTTGGAAACGCTGAAGATCGAGCGGCACGTAGTCGCCGGCAAGTGGGTTGCCATGACTCTCGCCATAGACAACATCAGCCAGACCGGCAACGCGTTCAACAGCGGCTCGCTGCCATGGGTGCGCGATCAAAAACTCGGCGATCGTCATGATTGGGTCGACACCACGCAGGTCCTTTTCGAGTTCCTGCACCATCCGCGGGATGCCGACGCTCATCTGGACGTCCTCGCCCGGATCAAAACCGCGGCGATGACGACGCGGCTCCATATTGTTGGCCGAAAAAAACCAGAACATCGCCGTCGCATTCGGATCGGTGAAGTCGTAGCGCCGAACCCAGGCGTAATCGCGATCGATCGTGTCACACAAGGCGCCGCAGGATCCGGCCAGGTCGACCCCAAGCCGCTCCTGACAATGCAACAGGCGCTCGACATCGACATCGAGCGTGTCGTCGAGCTCGACGAGCAGCGAGTCAACTACCTGCCGCACCTCGATTCCCTCGTTCATGGCGGCGGCATGCAGCATGCGTCCAAGCGGCGCGCTCTGCGGCTCGGCGCCGTCGCGGACCCCCTCCAGCAGATCGGCCACGACCTCGAGCCCGTCGGCGATCTCCGGACCGGTCGGATACGGGGCCGTCACCAGCTTCGTCTGCTCCGCAAAACGGCGACGGGCACGGTCGAGCAGCTCGGCGAGGCGCTCCGTAGCGGCAGCATCGAGGTCGCGTTCAAGCGCGTGGGCAAGCGGCAACTCACGCAACGCCACCCACGCATCGAGCACCTTCGGATGGCGGATCACGTACGGCACCATGCCGAGGCCGGTGGCGTTTCCCAAGCCGAAAAAACGACGCCATTGATCGTCGAAACGCGCGGCGGCGGGATTGATCGCCGCCGCACAGTGCTCGGCAAGGTCGATCGAGACCTCGCGCGCAAGCCAGGCCGCAAGCATCTGCGCCCGGTAGGGCAATCGCAGCGGATGGTCCTCGGCGATGCCGTCGTAGTCGACGAGCCCGAACTTGCCGTTGGCGTAGAACGCGGTCGAACGCATCAGGTACGCCGCATCGCCAATGCGCTCGACCTCAGGTTGTTGTCCCGCAGCGAGGCGCTCGACGGCGTAATCGAAAAACCGCGCGCTGCGGTTAGCACGCCCCCAAACGAGAATGCCAGGGCACGCCCGCCCATCCTCCTGCCGCGTGACATTGGCGCGCATGTCGGCGAGCAGCGCCTCGTCGATCTCGCCCTCAACAAGAGCGACGGCCAGATCCCAACGCTTCGCGATCACACGATCGTCACGCTCGTCCTCGCCAATCGCGTCGGAGAACGCGACGAAATGACACGTGCACGTCGGCATCTCGACGCGATACACAACCGTGCCACGGCCAGCCGCATCGAGATCCCAGCGCTCCCGCTCACAGGCCCAGTGCCCGCGGGCGGCAGCCCGGATGAACGAGCGCGAGAAACTGTGACGCGTCAGCCGCGCGCTACCGAGCTCGGCCAAGTCGAGTGCCTCGGCACGCGACCGCGCCACGTCTTGCGCGTGAACGAGTTGTGGCGTTGGACGAGTCGAGGTCATTCCGGCACCAATCGCGTGTACGCGCTCTTCGTCCACGTCAGAAAGTCCACCACCGTCTCGGCGTTCTGCTCGCGTGGCGCCGGGTACGTGGAGTCCTTGAGGCCACCAAAAGGCACATGGAGTTCGGTGCCGGTCGTCGGCGCGTTGGCCTTGACCACGCCGGCATCAAGCCGCTCGATGCAGCGACGAATCGTGCGCTCGTCGTGCGTCAAGACCGTCGCCGATAACCCGAACGGCGTGCTGTTGGCTAGCGCAATCGCATCGTCGACGGTGTCAACACAAAGCACAGTCAGCACCGGACCGAAGACCTCCTCACGACAGATCGCAAGCCCAGAGTCCCCGGTCAGGATCGTCGGCGGGTAGTAAGCACCACCCGCCGGCGCCTGGGCTTGAGCCGCAATCTGCGCCCCCTCAACGAGCGCAGCGTTGACCGCGGCCGCGACATCCGCCTTGGCGCGCTCCGACACGAGCGGTCCGATCTGCGTGGCCGAATCCATCCCGTCGCCGACGACAAGCGCCTCAGTCTGCCTGATGATCTCCGACAGCAATGGCTCGTACGCGTCGCCAACCGCGACCGCGCGTCGCGTGGCCGTGCACTTCTGGCCCGTCACGCCCATCGCACCTTGTCCACCCAGACCACCTGCAGGACCCGCGGCACCAAGAAGTCCCTGCAACCCTTGCACGCCCTGTGGTCCAGTCACGCCGATCACACCCTGTATACCGATACCCGCCAGACCTGCTGCGCCTGCGAAACCCTGTAACCCCTGCACACCCTGTGGTCCAGTTGCACCGATCACACCTTGGATACCGATGCCAGCGGGTCCCTGCAAGCCAGAAATTCCTTGCAGTCCCGTGGGACCAATGTTTCCCTGAAGACCACCGTATGCAAGACTGTTCCACACCGTCGTGCCATCACCTAGCTTGAATTGGTGTGTATCTGTTTCAATGGCAAGTTCGCCGCTCGCCAGAACGAGTGTCGTCCCCACCGCAGACCACTGAGCAGCAGTTCCTCTGCGATGTTGAAGTTGGAAGATCGGCATTGTATTTCGCACAGAATTCATTCAGTTACCCACGAATCCATGAACGCGGAATAGAGCATCGTAGC
>JAEMTW010000023.1:6610-15233 GCA_016462095.1 Thermoleophilia bacterium | reverse complement strand
TCGGCTATCGCGGTCTACCCGTCGAGGGCGTCCCGTTCGACGAGAAGCGCTGCGTCATCCCCCACGCTGAGGGGCGTGCGCTCGATGAGGCTGGAAAACCTGTTCCCGGCGTCTACTGCACTGGCTGGATCAAGCGCGGCCCGAGCGGCGTCATCGGTACAAACAAGAAGGATGCGGTCGAGACCGCTGGTGCGCTGCTCGAAGACCTTGCCGCCGGCCGGCTACATGACGCGCCTTCGCCCACGCTCGAGGCGGTCGAGGCGCTCGTCGCCGATCATCGCCCCGAGGCGATCGAGTATGGCCATTGGGAATCGATCGATGCCCACGAGCGCGCCCTCGGCGACCCGCATGGTCGTCCGCGCATCAAGCTTTGCTCGTGGGACGAACTGCTCGCTCCACGCTAGCCGCCGGTGCGCCGCTGCTGTATTTCGTAACGGCCCCAACGACTCGGAAAACGTGCCTCGAATAAGTGGACTCCCCACGCGATGGTGACGACCACGAAGGCCCCGATGAGAACGGGAAAGAACAGAAAGACGGGGTGCTGCATTGACGGGGTGACGACGATCAACAATGCCGTCGCGCAGGCGGGTGGGTGGATGCAGCGAGCCGCGTGCATCACCAGCAGCGCGAGTGCGATCGATGCCGCCAACGGTGCGACGAATGATGGGTCGCCGATCGTCGCGGCCGAGAGATTGTGCAGGAAGAGCGAGTGCCGATCGCCAAGGCACTGCCAAGGATCTCGATCGGCGAAATCGTCAGGCGTCACTGTGGGAGCAGACGCTCGACGAAGGTTCGGAACGCGGACGTACCCATCAGGCAAGCCAACCGACCGGGGTTCCGGCGAATCGAGCGCCGAAGTCGCCTACCCTGCCCGGCGGGCGGTTAGCTCAGCTGGTTAGAGCACCTGCTTTACACGCAGGGGGTCATCGGTTCGAGTCCGATACCGCCCACTTCGCGCTCAACCGTTGAGTCCGAGCTCCCCGAGGATCTCGCCGTAGCGCTTGTCGCGCCAAGCGAGGGCGGCCTTCAGGCCCTCCGTGCGAACGAGCTCGTCGAACGCATTCTGTTCCGGCGTCTGGGCACCATTGAGCATCGCGGAGAGGTCGAGGTTTGCCTCGACTGCCTCGAGTAGACCCATTGCGCGCTGCGCGCGGTTGAGCGCCTGCTTCGTCAACTGCAAGACCCGCAGCGGTGTCGGCGCGATGCGCGCCACCCACTCCTGCACTTCGGCATCGAGCCCTTCGGCCGGCACGACACGGTTCGCGAGACCCCAATCAAGCGCAGTCGCGGCATCGATCGTGTCGCCCGTCAAGAGCAGTTCACGCGTCCGCCGCTCGCTCAACACGAAGGGCATCAGCAACGTGACGGGGCCGGATCCGTAGCGCACCTCGGGCTCGCCGAAGCGCGCATCGTCGGTGCAGATCAACAGATCGCAGGCCATCGCGACCTCCATGCCACCCGCCAGGCACCAGCCATGCACGGCGGCAATCGTCGGCTTCGAAAGGCCCCACAGCTTCATCGTCACTGCGACGTCGCGCGCGAGCACCTCGTGCCATTCGGTGATCGTCGGCTCGCCCTCGTTCGCCTCTTGCTCGAGGTCGTAGCCCGCGCAGAACGCACGGCCCGCGCCACGCACGACGACGACGCGCACCTCACCATCGGTCTCGGCACGATCGAGCGCTGCCTCGAACTGATCGACGAGCGCGTACGTCATCGCGTTGAGCTTGCTGGGACGATTGAGCGTGATCCACGCGGATGGACCGCGGCGCTCGTAGAGGACGAGATCTTCAGACATACGATGATCCTAGTCGGTCGCCGGCTTGGCGATCGACCGCAGCCAGGGCTCGAGGTGCTCGAACCGGAACCGATTGGTCTCAAAGAGGTCGATCATGAAGGCGTACGCCAAGTCGCTGGTGACCGTAAGTCGATACCCATTCGTCCTCAAGAAGACGTCGACTGCACCGAAGGCAACGCGCTTGTTGCCATCGATGAAGGGATGGTTGATCGCAAGACTCTCGAAGAGAGCGGCGGCCTCGGCAATGAGGTCGTCGTAATACCCCATTTGTGGACGGACGAGTGCAGATTCCAGCGCACCGTGATCGCGCAGACCCGGGCTTCCACCATGCCGATCCAGCAAGACGGCATGGATAAACAGCGCATCGGCGACCGTCAGGTACGTGGTCTGTGGCCCCGTCACTGTGCCAAACGCGCGTACAGCGAATCGAACTCAGCAATGCTCTCGGCCAGTGCCTGAACCACCTGCGGGCGCGGCCGATCGGTCGCGCGGCGCTCGAGATACTCGCGCATTGCATCCTCGATGACTGCCTGCAGTTGGCGACCTTCGCCCGCCGCGGCTTCGCGCATTGCCGCCAGAACTTCTGGATCCGCCTGCGAGGCGAACTTTTCGCGCGCTCCCATGCTTCAACCTCCTGTATCAAGAAACATCTTGATGATACATCAGCGGACCACGAATGACGCTTGCCGGGTAATCTCCCCCCATGGGCACCACTGACCCCAACCGGCTTCCGGGCGCACCGGCAGGTGTCCGTCTACGCCCATTTGTGAGCGAGCTGGCTGTCTACGCGCCAGGCGCGTCGAGTGGCGTGCCCGCAGGGGTGCCCGTCGTCAAGCTCTCGTCGAACGAAGGCCCGGAAGGCCCAACGCCCGCCGCACTCGCGGCGATCGCCGCCGAGGCGCCTGAGCTCAATCGCTATCCCGACTCGGGTGCGCTCCACACAGCGCTCGCCGACGCCCATGGCCTCGCGCCCAACATGGTCGCCGCCAGCCCCGGTGCGGACATGTCGATCGCCTACCTCGCAGCCGCGTTCCTCGAACCGGGCGATGACGTTGTCTTTGCGTGGCCAGCATTTGTCTCGTACGCACTGACTGCCCAGAAGCAGCAGGCCAACGCGATCAAGGTGCCGTTGACGGCCGATGACACGCATGATCTTGATGCGCTGCTCGCTGCAATTACGCCGAAGACGAGCCTCGTCTACGTCTGCAACCCGAACAACCCGACGGGGACCTACGTCTCGAGCGCCGCGTTGCGCGCCTTCGTCGACGCGCTCCCCGAGCATGTCGTCTGCGTCGTCGATGAGGCCTACAGCGGCTACGTCCTCGAGGACGACTATCCGAATGCGATCGAGGAGTACGTCAAGGCGGGTCACCCTCGGGTCGCGGTGCTGCGCAGCTTCTCCAAGATCTATGGCCTCGCCGGGCTGCGTGTCGGCTGGATGGCAGCACCCGCTTGGATCATCGACGCGTCGATCCGCGTTCGCGGGCCGTTCGATGTCAATGCGATGGCGATTGCCGCGACGATCGCGTCGCTCGGCGACACCGCCACGATCGAGCGTCGCGGACAGGAGAACGCCGTGCGCCGCGAGTCGCTGCGTGCGAAGCTCGCGGCCGCCGGAGTCGCCTCGACGGGCGTCGCAAACTTTCTCACCGTCACCGTTGAAGACGCGCAAGCAACCACCGCCGCTTTGACGCAGCGTGGTGTGATCGTGCGACCCCTCAACGGGTTTGGTGCACCGACGAAGATCCGCATCACGATCGGCTCTGACGAGGACATGGCTCTGGCCGAGCCGATCCTCGTCGACGTCTTGTCGAACTAACTCCTCTGCCTGCGCGCCTCGATTGAACCGGCGCGCTCGTGCGGATGTCACAAAGGGGTCAGACCCTTATGTGACATCCTCGCGGTGCGAGGAACCAACAGCATCACTCATGTCACATAAGGGTCTGACCCCTTTGTGACATCCTCGCGGTGCGAGGAACCAACAGCATCACTCATGTCACATAAGGGTCTGACCCCTTTGTGACATCCGATCTCCGCTGGCGAACACCACCGAAACACGACGACGAGCGCGCAGGCGCGCGCTATTTCTGCGAGCGGTTGCCGACGCTCAGGATCTCGCCATTGCGAAAGTGCCAGAGCGTGCCTTCGGCGTCGCGCACCCTGGTCGTGCGCAACAGCACCTCTTCAACCGTGCCCGTTACCGTGCCAATCACGATCTCGTCGCCCACGCCGTACTGATCCTCCAGAATCAGGAAAATCCCGGAGATGTAGTCTCGAACCAGCGTCTGCGCTCCGAAGGCGAGCGCGATCCCGACCACGCCAGCGCTCGCGATGATCGGGGTGATGTTGATGCCGAGAATTGGCAGGATCACCAGCAGCGCGTTGACCCAGATCAGAATCGACACGCAACTGACGAGCAGCGAGCCGATCGCACCAGCACGCTGAGCGAGCCGTGAGCCGCCAGCGCTCTCTGGCTGACGATGATAGTTCGCATTCGAGCGCTCGACGGTGCGACGAACAAGGCGGTGAATCAGCCGCACCGTCACGATCTGCAGCGCGACGGCCACGATGATCACAATCAGGATGCGCAGCGGCGTCCCGACGAGTAGTTCGCCGAGGTCTTGCTCGATCTGCACTGCAAAGACAGTGCTCGGCATCAGGCGCTACCGAACGTGATGATGCTGCGGATGCCGTCCTGGCGTTCCATCAATTCGAAACCATGGTTGACCTCATCAAGCGTGATGCGATGCGACAGCATCGACTCGACATCGATGTCGCCGTTGAGCCAGCGGTCGACCAGCAGCGGCACTTGGGTGCGGCCCTTGACACCACCAAACGACGAGCCTGTCACGCGGCGACCGGTAATCAAAAAGCGCGGCACGATCTCGAGCACCTCACCCTTGCCGGCCACACCACACATCGTTGCCAGGCCCCACGCCTCGCGCGCACTCTCGACGGCCTGGCGCATGACGTTGACGTTGCCGGTCGCTTCGAAGGTGTAGTCGGCGCCATAGCCACCCGTCTGCTCTTTGATCCAATCGACGGTATCGGGTCCGGCGAGCCGCGTCTCCGTCGCGCCATGGTGGCGTGCGTCCGCGAGTCGTCCCTCAGCGAGATCGATCGCGATGATGCGCTCGGCACCCGCCAGCCGAGCGCCGATCACCGCGCCGAGACCGACCAGGCCGCAGCCGAAGACGACAGCCGTCGAGCCGCGCTCAACTTCAGCGGTGTAGAGCGCCGCGCCGATGCCGGTTGAGAGGCCACAGGCAAACGGAGCGCAGCCATCGAGCGGTGCCTCTGGATTCACCTTGGCGAGTGCGATCTCGGGCATCACCGTGTACTCCGCGAACGTCGAAGTGCCCATGAAGTGCCGCATCGGCTCGCCACTACGCGACAGGCGCGCGGTGCCGTCGGGGAGATAGCCAAGCCCCTGCTGCTCGCGGATGGCGATGCAGCGGTTCGTGCGGCCGCTCTTGCATTGGATGCACTCGCCGCACTCCGGCGCGAACAGGGTGATCACGTGATCGCCCGGTTTGACGAGCGTGACGCCCTCACCGATCTTCTCGACGACGCCCGCGCCCTCGTGCCCCAGCACGCACGGTGCATAGCCCGTCGGATCGGCTCCCGATGCGGTGTAGAGGTCTGTGTGACAGACACCACAGGCCTCGATGCGCACGAGCACCTCGCCCGCCTTGGGCTCCGCCAGATCCACCTCCTGCACGACGAGGGGCTGGCCGAACTCTTCCAAGACTGCGGCACGAATCTTCATGACGAGAAGCGTAGGCGACGGCTACACAAAGAGCCGCGGAGCCATGAGTTAGTAGGTGAGATCAGCGCTCGCCGCGCGTCTCATTGCACGATAACCGCACCTAAACGCGCGGTTCCAGCGTGATTCGCATTCCGACGGCTTCGGCAATCTCCGCCAGGAAGACAATCTCGGGATTTGCCCCTCCGGCAGTGAAGAGTCGGCGGACTGTCGACGGTTCGCGGGCTATTCGACGCGACAATTCGGCCTTCGAAATGCCAAGCTCGATCCGCCGCGCGTCGAGTGTCCGAACGAGCGTGTCGACCATTTCGATCTCTCGTGCCGTGCTGACGTAGTTGCTTCGTCCCTGGGGGTCGGCAAGCACCTCGTTGCGAAGATCGGCGATCGATTGCTGTTTGCGTGTGCTCACTGGTTCGTTTATTACAGACAAAAGTGTGGCTCCTATGCAACGGTATCAGATTGGCGAAAGACACGCTCAGAGCCTGCCCGACTTCACGATGCACCGTGTGATCAGCAGCGCGCAGAGTCGCCCCCATCACACGCAAAGCCGCCTGCAATCGGTACCCTGTGGGCATGGTTGTTGACCGACGCCTCCTCACCTATCTCCAACTCGCCGCGCTCGCTGTCGCGATCGGTGTTGCTGGCTATCTGGCGTACCTCAAGTACACCAACGGCATTCCGCCCTGCACCATCGGTGGCGGCTGTGCGGCTGCGCTCTACTCCAAGTGGGGCTATCTCGGAGGGATCCCCCTCGCCTATATCGGACTGACCGCCGCCATCGTCTTGCTGCTCGCCACCCCGTGGCGCGGCGACATCGTGCGCGTCATCAGCCTGCTGTTGTTCTTCATTGGCGCGCTCTTCACGATCTACCTGCGGTATGTCGAGCAGGCGCACTTCGACGGCAACGTCTGCGCCTGGTGCGTGTCGTTTATGGCCGCCTGGTGGGTCGCCGGCGCGTGCGAGTTACTACGCCTCATCCGCCAGCCGGCCGGCGGCGACGCCGAGCCCGCGTAAGCAGCGCGCCCAATCGGGCGACTCCCTCGTGCAACCACATACGAGACGAAGGAGCCGCCATGAGCACTGTCATCAGCCCGAACCCGTCGCACGCCACCCACCTGCGGTTGGGTGCGCCCCAGACGCACGGCGGCATCACAATCATCCCACTGCTCGGTGCAGCGCTCCCGCAACGCGCGTACATCACCCTCGATCAGGCGATGCCGCTCGGCTTTACCGTCGAGGAGATCGGCACGGAAGGCCGCGTGCCCGAACTGCTCGTCCGCAATCCACTTAAGACTGACGTGCTGTTGTACGACGGCGAGGAGGTAATCGGCGCCAAGCAGAACCGCGTGCTCGAGGCCTCGATCCTCGTCGCGGCGTGCACCACCCAGAAGATCCCAGTCGCGTGTGTCGAGGCCGGGCGCTGGCACGACTCCGGTCAGGACTTCGCCCCCGCCGATCGTATCTCCCATCCCGAGATCCGCCGCCGCATGTCCATCGATCTGGAGCACGCACCGCTGTCGGCAGGCCGTGCGCAGCAGACCGTCTGGGCAGAGATCGATGAACGCATCCAAGAGAGCGCCATCGACGCGCCAACGAGTGCGCTCTCCGACGTGCACGATGCAGCGCGCCCGCGCATCGACGCCATCGCCAAATCGTTCACGCTGATCGAGGGGCAGTGCGGCGCGATCCTCGCGCTTGGTGATGTACTGAGTCTGGATCTCGTCTCGCGCCCAGAAGTGTGGTCGCAACTGTGGCCGAAGCTCCGGCGCGGCTACCTGCTCGACGGCGTCCGCCACCTCCACGACGAACCAACCGCCTCAGAACTGATCGCACGCTTCGTCGATGCGATCGAGTCCGCACCCTCTTCGTCACGCCCGAGCCCGGGTCTCGGCGAGGATCTACGCCTGCACGGCCCAACGGTATCGGGATCTGGTCTCGTCGTCGAAGGCGAGACGATCCAACTATCGGCCTACTCGCGCAACGACAGTAACGACCGCAACGATCGCAACGATCGCAACGGCGAACTTCACATCTCCTCCATCGCCCGTCCCAGTCGCCGCCGCGATTAAGCCGTGACCGCACAGAACTGAGTGGCGAACATTTCGGGCCCGGGAACAAAATGTCCGCCCTGGTTGATCAGCCGGGCTAGCGGTTTGCACGATAGTTAAGTCATGAACAAACTCCGCTTCATCCCACTGCTCGTCGCGGGCGCGCTCGCGCTCAGTGCTGTTCCTGCCAGCGCCGCCACCATGCTCGATGGCACCGTCGGGCCCGGCTTTACGATGACCCTCACCAAGGGTGGCCAAAAGGTTACGTCGCTGAAAGCCGGCTCGTATACCTTCAAGATCGCTGACAAGTCGGCGATCCACAACTACGTGCTGAATGGACCTGGGATCAAAAACAAGGAGATCACCGGCCTGGCACCGATGGGTACGAAGAGCGCGACCGTTACGCTCAAAAAGGGCACCTACACGTACTACTGCTCCCCGCACACGTCTTCGATGAAGTACACGTTCACCGTCTCGTAGTCGTGAAGCGTGCTCTCCGCTGAAACGCGGTGGCGCGTTCGAGGCGAGGCGACATTCTGGGCCCGGGCCCAGAATGTCGCCTCGTAAACTGCGCAGGCAATCGCGCGACGCTTACGCACCACCGCACGTTAGGCGCTGCAAGACGCGCACACCATGCACAACACTGAGCAGCAATTGCAAATGAGAGGCGACATTCTGGGCCCGGGCCCAGAATGTCGCCTTGTTCATCGTCGCCGCTAAAGTGCGTAGATGGCCCGTGCGCACCGCCTCCTACTGACGCTCGCAGCACTGATTGCGTTGGCGGCCGTCCCAGCATTCGCGCAGGCCGGAATGGCGCAGAAGCTGAAGGCGATGGGAGGCAAGCCGTGCTCGGCGACGAGCGAGTTTATCTGCGTCAAGATCAGCGTGCCGCTCGATTACTTCGACGCTGCCAACACGAAACGCATCAAGGTCGCGTTTGCCGTCCGACCCGCCGATGGCACGAGCAAAGGCCTCTACGTGACGGCCACCGGTGGTCCTGGCTCGAGCGGCATC
>JAEMTW010000023.1:0-6510 GCA_016462095.1 Thermoleophilia bacterium | reverse complement strand
ACCAAGCAATCGAAGACCTCGAATCGTTTCGCATCGCCCTCGGCAGCCCCTCGATCTGGCTCTACGGCGAGTCGTACGGCACGCAATACGGCCAGATCTACGCTGCGGCCCACCCAACGTCCTTGAAGGGTCTGATCATCGACGGCGTTGTCGACGTGACGCTCACGGCACCGCAGTTTTGGACCAGCGCAGCGAAATCCTTTGAACGGGTCCTCGACACCACCCTCGCCATCTGCGATCGCCGCACTCGCTGCCTCAAGGACGCGACAACCAGTGCCGGCGACGTGTACG
The DNA here is from genome assembly GCA_016462095.1 of Thermoleophilia bacterium. Classification (GTDB taxonomy): domain Bacteria; phylum Actinomycetota; class Thermoleophilia; order Gaiellales; family F1-60-MAGs149; genus F1-60-MAGs149. The sequence continues at coordinate 6,219 of JAEMTW010000023.1, read as the reverse complement.
ACGCGCTCGAGGCACGGCTCGCAAAGCACCCCATCAACGTGCGCTTTCCTCTCGCCGACGGTGAGCGAGTCACGCGAGAGCTGACACTCGGCCTCTTTCAGACCACCACCAGCGGCCAGCTGTACAGCGCGTATGGGCGCATGATGTTCCTCCGCGCACTGACGGCCGCCGCCCAGGGCGACCTCGTGCCCATGCTTCGACTCGCCTACAGCAACGCGATGGTAGACCCGCAAAATCTCAAGCCAATCGTTGACCCCTCCTGGTCTGACGGTGCCTATTACGGCGTCGACTGCCGCGACTACACGTACTACACCGGCACCTCCAACGAGCGCAGCACTGCGTTCCTCAACGAGGCCTCACAAATCGACGCGCTGTATCCGCGCATCGGCGCTGCGATCTTCCTCAGCGATTACCCCTGCGTCTGGTGGCCGGGAGCAGACTCCTCCAACGTGCGACCCGCCCCCCTGGTCAACACCGGAGTTCCCACCTTCGTGATTGTCGCGACAGCCGATCCGATCACACCCGTCGACCAAGGCCGTGCGGTTTACTCGCACCTCACCGACGGCTATCTCGTGACGACGATGGGCGGCCCGCACGTGACATTCGGCCACGGCAACCCCTGTCCCGACAACCTCGTCAACGATTTCCTGATTAGCGGTCGGCGCCCAACACAACGCACGACAACCTGCCCTGACGCGTACGTGGAGCCGTACATTCCGCTCGCGCCAGCCAAGGCGAGCGCGTTTGAGAACCTCAAGGCAGCACTCATCTCGTTCGATCAGCAGTTTGCAGTCCTGCCTGAGTACGCGTACTGGGCCGGCACCGCACCACTCGCAACCGGTTGCGCCGTGACTGGATCGGTTCGAGTCCGGGCCACCCGAAGCGGCGCGTCGTACAGCTTCGTCAACTGCTCCTTCACCGCCGGCGTCCGCCTCACCGGTACCGGCACCATCAACAGCGACTCGGAGCAGACCACCCTGAATGTCACGACGACGGGTCGCTGGAACGAGCAGGTCCGCTACGTCGACGGCAGCCGCGGCACGACCATGACCCTCGTCGACTAAGACTCCGACTGCTCGGCCTTGAGTTCCTCACCGAGCCACTGCGAATAGAGGTTCCGTCCAGGGGCACGCATGTGGTTCGGATCGGCAAACCCGTTCGGATACAACGTCGCCAGCACCTGCGAGGGCGGGACCAAAAGCGGGGCGCCAAAGCGCCGCTCAAAGCGGGCAACAAAGGCGCGACTAACAGGAGGATCGAGGTATCGCGGCATCGCGACGAAGTAGATGTCGATGTCGCGGGCACGCGCAAACGCTACGAATTGCCGGATCGAAACGCGTTGCGCGTCGGCATTGATCGCCCCCATCCCCCACGTCACAGGCGCCTGCTGCTGCCACGGCCCAAAACGCCGCATCCGCTCCTGCGCGTAGTCCTCAAGATGGTCGCTCTCAACTGCACGGTCGGGACTAGTACACCCCTCCGAGGTGCCCGGCACCATCGCCATAGCGCTATTGGGTCGCCACAGTCCGGTGCCTAATCTCGTTAGCGCCGAATCAAGTCGTTGCTGCCAGAGGCCGAGCAGATCTCGAAGGCGGAGATAGGCTGGCTCGCGGGGCTTCAGTTGCGGATCGTCGGCAAAGGAACCGAGCGGCATGGCTTCGGCATGCGTTGGCAGGTAGTCGTAGTACGTCTGCGTCGTGTCCCCGACCGCACCCTCGCGGAGGTACTCGACGACAATCGCCTGCCGAATCCCACGCGTCAGATCGAGATCACGAACCTGTTGCAGCATCTGCTGCGTACCGCGCCAACTCCGCGCGAGATTGACCACCACCGTTGGTTCCGCACCAGGCGGCGTCAGTTCGTTCGACACCACGGTCGGCGAGATTCCCCAACTTGCACGCGACGTCCCGACGACGGCGACGCTGACAGCGCCTGACCGGGCGTAGATCTGGCGATAGATACACGGCAGCGATGTGTAGCGAACCGCAGGCTGATCCGACCATTTCAGCAGGACCACGACACCGACGACAAGTGCCGTCAGAGCGACCGCGGCCGCACCCCGAATCAACATGGAGCGAGAGTGCTGCATCGCATGCTCATCGGCGGTTGTCTAGCGGATTTGCTCTGCGAGCCACGTTGAGTAGATCTCGCGACCAGGCTCGTAGAGGTGGTTCGGGTCGGAGTAGCCACCAGCGTTGAGCTCTGCGAGCACAGCCTTCGGCGGCACCGACAGTGGTACACCGAAGGTCTTCTGAAACCGCGCAAGGTAGGCCTCGCTGGCAGGCGGGTCGAGATAGCGCGGCATCAGCGTGAAGTAGATCTGCAGCCCCTCGGCCTGCGCCCACGCGATCAACTCTTTGATCGTCTCCCGCTGAGCATCGTTATTGATCTTGCCGATCGGCCACGAGCCGGGCTCACGATCCTCCCATGCGGCACCCTTCGGCAGAGCCCGTTCGGCCCACGAGGCATTCGCCGCAGGCTTGAGCGGACGATCCTTGCCGGTGCAGCCATCCGAGACTCCAACGGGCCGCTCCTGCACTGGGATCTCGAGGTTCTTATCGGCCTTCCCTGACAGCCAGCGATCAAGAGCAAAATCGACGCGTAATTGACCAAGCTCGAGCAGGTCGCGGAAGCGGAGGTAGGCAGGCTCACGCGGTTTTAGTGCAGGATCGGTCCGAAACTCGTCGACCGGGACGAGCGCCGCGTGCTCGGGGTAATAGTCGTAGTACCGCTGCGAGGTGGCGACGACATCGCCCTCGCGCGAGTATTCGACCACCACCGCCTGCTTGATCCCACGCTCTGCTTGGACGTCCTTGAGCTCTTGGAACATCTGCTGCGTGCCGCGCCAACTGCGCGCCAGATTTAAGACGACCGCGGGTGGCTCTTTGCCATCGCTGAGAACGGTCGACATGACCTGTGGCGAAACGCCCCACTTCGTACGAGACGTACCGACAACCACCACATCAACGGGACCCTGATAGTTGTAGATCTGGCGATACACGCACTTCAATGTTGCGTACCGAATGCGTGGCTGATCGCTCCATGCCACCAGCGCAAAGACGCCGCCGAGGACGCCCAAGAGCAGGACACCACTCGCGATCTGGATCAGGTTGCGGGAGGAGCGGCTCACGGGTGATTAGTAGTTGGCGTAGACCGGTGACAGCGATTCGAGCGGGTAGTTCCTCGCCACGATGATCCACGCGATGATCCCCAGCACGATGTAGACGAGCAGCTGATGGCGCACCACCCAGTCTGCCACCCCTGCAGTGAAATTAGACCACTCGTTAAACATCAGCTCTGCCTCCCGCTCACAGGTGAACTCCTACAAATGATGCTACGTAGCGCGCCAAATCACGGTTTGACGGCTGATTCGCAATCGTCGACATCAGACTCACAAACGTAAGCGTGATCACAATGCCGCCGGCTCGACGCACGATCATCGGCATCGGCAGCGGCGGCCGCTTGAGCCCACGGTAGTACATCGTAAGTGCCAGCGCCGCGCCATGCCCGAGCCCCCACAAGAGGTAGCCAACACTGACGTTATGCCAGAGACCAATCAGCGCGAAGGTGACAACCAGCGATAGCGCAGGCTTGCCGGTGCGCCGCAACATCGGCTTGAACATATACGCGGTAATGAACTTCGACAGTGAGAGGTGCCAGCGCTGCCAGAAGTTCTGAATCGAGTGCGAGAGCAGCGGAAAGTGGAAGTTCTCGGTCAGCTTGAGATTGAACATCCAACCGGAGCCGATCGCGATGTCGGTGAAGCCCGAGAAGTTGACGTAGAGGAAAGCGAACGAGAAGAAGGCGAAGATCAGCGCCTCGACCGGCCCGGACCAACCCTGCGCGTAGACCCCCGGCAGCGGCACACCGAATACGTCGACCGCAAGCGTCGACTGGATGTAGCCGCCCACGATGTAGATCTTGAATACGCCCAGGCCGATGCGCCCGACGCCCATCACCCAGCGGCGCGGGTCGGGGTCGCGGGAGAGCGCGGCGTGGTCGAACTTCTGCGATGCATCAATCGGGCCAACCGGGAAGGCCGGATAAAACAGCGTCGTTGTCAAAATTTCACGAAACGGAAGCGAGTTGAGTTTGAGTCCCTGCTTGATCGAGGCGTACAGCTTGAACGTGTAGAACGACATGCCGAGCGTGGCGAGGTTCGTGAAGATGACGCCCCGCGGTGACCCACCCGGGAAGGGGATCAGGTCGCCAATCGGCGTAAAGGCGTTGATTACCAGCGGCAGGGCGACGAGCCACGGGAGCCAGCCGTACTTCGGATAGCGTCGCGTCAGCCCGTACAACAACCAGGCCAGCAGCACCGTGCCGACCGCCACGAACAGCGTGGCGGGATCGTAGATGTAGAGCAGGGTTCCCGACGTGACGAGCAACACCGCTCGCCGGCCCTCGACCCAGGCCGCAGGCAGGAGCCAGTACGCGAAGCTCGCTGCGACCGTTGTCAGCAGCAGGATCTGGAGGCTTGCCAGCACGCGTTACCCGAGCTCGGGCTAGTGCCCCGTCTGCCGAACACGCGGGTGGAACATTACGAGGTGGCTGCCACGACGATGTCGACGATCGAGCCGACGCGGAAGTCCTCGTAGGTCTCGTCGATCGCTTCGAGTTTCAGGCCGAGATCGTTCTCAAGTTCGAACAGGAACGTCATCGAGTCGAGCGAGTCGAGCATACCCTCATCGACGAGGTTCGTGTCTTCTCCGATCGTGCCGTCGACATCGCCGACGGTGGCCGTCAGCGCCTTGGTGATAGCCGTGAGGGCTTCTTCGCGTGTCATTGCTCTCCGATCTTGATAGTGGTGCTGAACTCAATCATGCTCTACGACGCAAGAGAAACAGATCTGGAACTGTGGCGGCGCATTGCCGTCGCCCTCCGTGTCGACCAGGCTGAGCGTCTGTAGCCGACCATCCACCATGCGTTCAATTTTCGGCGTTAGTCGAAGCGTCCCTGTCTGCGGGTAGGACGCACCGAGCGGTAGGCGAGCGCCCATCAATGCCGTAAACCAAATGTCCGTGACGTGATCACCCCGTTGAGCGTGCACCGCCTTGACGAACTCGATGATCGCAACGAGGTAGGACTCGAACGTACCCGTGATTACGAATGTTGCGCTGCCCGTGCCCTTGCCGTCGGTCTCGAGGTTGGCTGTGACACGAGGGACATCGTCGATCGGCGGCGCTTTCTCACCGGCGACCTCAAAGAACTGGACGGTCTGACGCCCTGCCTCCGTGGCGAACTGTGCGCGACCGAGCTCGACCAGATCGCCAGGGGCCTCACCGTCGAAGACCGCCACTACACCCCGCTCCGTGATCTTGGTGAACTTCGCAGAGACGAGCACAGCAGGCGGTTCGTTGCCTACGAGCTCGGCTGTGCGCCCAAGAATCTGCGAGCCCTGCACGTAGTCGCGTGTGCCGCGAATGAAGACGTTGAGGGTCTGCCGAGCCATCTCCACAAGACTAGGCGCTAAGCCGGACTTTGGCTTGCGGTGCGCGGCTCTGCCAGACCGCGTGCGAGCTCGAGAAAGGCCATGGCGGGTCCAGACAGTGGCGTATCTGAGCGGTAGATCGCCGCCACGGGACGTCGCATGACGGGGGTGTTGAGGAGGTGAAGCTCGACCAGGGACCCCTCAGCCAGACCAAACCGGATGGCGGTGCGCGGCAAGAGCGACACGCCGAGCCCCTCCTCCACCATCTTGGCTGCGGCTTCGGTGTTGTCCATCTCCAGTAATGCCCTCGGCTGGCGACGTGCGCGCTGAAACAGCGTCAAGGCAATGTCGGCGAAGGAGGAGCGTCGGTCGAAAAGCACGAGGCGCTCACCCGCAATCTGCTCGATCGTGACGGACTTACGAAGGGCGAGCGGATGGTCACGCGCACAGACGAGGACGAGCTCGTCCTCGAAGACGCGTTCGGTGACGAGCTCGGGGTGGAACAGTTCGCGAATCAAGGCGATCTGCACCTCGTCGCGCAACACGAGCTCGAGCACCTCGTCCGAGTGGCCGCCGCGGACCGAGAGTTCCATTTTGGGGTTCTGTTGGGAGAGCTCACGCAAAAGCCCTGGCAGCAGGTAGGTGCTGATCGCCGGTGGCGCTCCAATCGTGAGTGCTCCCGTGCCCGCCGCCGTCAGGTCCGAGACCAGCCGTCCACCCTCGCCCATCGTCTCGAGCGTGCGCTCCGCATAGGGCAAAAAGGCGCGACCGGCTGCCGTCAGACGCAT
>JAEMTW010000184.1 GCA_016462095.1 Thermoleophilia bacterium | reverse complement strand
CCGAGCGCCTGACGAATTAGCTCTGCAATCACAAACACCACCATGGGCGCGACTGCGGCGACGGGGCCGCGCAGGCGCCCAAACTTCCAGCCCAGCACGCAGGCAACCACAAGCAGCAGCAGTGGTCCGTAGACGCTCTGCGATTGCGTCAGGATCAGCACCGTCGCGATCGCGCCCTCGGCGGCGAAGCCCACCGCGAGCGCAGTCAACCAGCGGCGCTGCGAACTTACCTCTGGCGTGCGTAGTGTGCGAACAGGAAACGGACTCATGCCCGTAGTTTCGCGCTATTCGTCGTCATCGGCCGCGGACCACGGCGGATCGTCCGTCGCGACTGCCGCTGCCGGCGCGCTGCCACCACTCATCAGGCGCGGAATGTCGCCCTCAGTAATCAGCACCTGACGCGGCTTGGAGCCCTCGTAACCAGAGATTGCGCCACGACGCTCGAGCATGTCGACGAGACGACCGGCGCGCGTGTAGCCAACGCGTAGACGGCGCTGCAGCAGGCTGACGGAGGCCGTGTCGTGATTGCACACCACGCGCAGTGCGTCTTCGAGCAGCGGGTCGGAATCGGGATCGGTGTCGTCATCACCAGTGCTGCCAATGCCCGCAACGGTCTGCGGCATCTCGAGGAAGCCCTCTTCGAACTCGGGCTCGGCCTGGTTGCGGCACTGCTCGACGACGAGACTCACCTCGTCCTCACCCACGTAGGCACCTTGGATGCGCTGAATGCGGCTGGTACCAATCGGGCGGTAGAGCATGTCGCCTTGGCCGAGCAGACTCTCGGCGCCTGGCGTGTCGAGGATCACGCGCGAGTCGGTCATCGACGAGACGGCGAACGCGATGCGGCTCGGCACGTTGGCCTTGATCATGCCGGTGATGACATCGACAGACGGGCGCTGCGTGGCAAGCACGAGGTGGATACCGACGGCACGCGACTTCTGGGCGAGGCGGATGATGCAGTCCTCGACCTCGGCCGGCGAGACCATCATCAGGTCGGCGAGTTCGTCGATGACGACAAGGACGTACGGCAGCGTGTCGTCTTCGCGATCGGCCTCGCGGCGTGCCTTGTTGAACTCGATGATGTTGCGGGCACGGGCGGCGCCAAGCTTCTCGTAGCGGCGTTCCATCTCGCCCACCACGTTCATCAAGGCAGCAGAAGCACTCTTCATGTTCGTGACGACGGGCGTCAACAGATGCGGGATTGCCTCGTAATGGTTCAACTCGACGCGCTTCGGGTCGATCAGGATCATCTTGACCTCGTCCGGCGTGGCGTTGAGCAGGATCGAGACGAGCATCGCGTTGAGCGAGCCCGACTTGCCCGAGCCCGTCGTGCCGGCGATCAGGATGTGCGGCATCTTGGAGAGGTCGGCGTGGACGTGGTTGCCGGAGATGTCCTTGCCGAGCCAGACGGTCAGCGGGCTGCAGCCGGCCGGGAACGTGCCTTGGATATCGCCAAGCGTGACGAGGTTCGGTGTCGTGTTTGGCACCTCAACACCGACGGCCTGCTTGCCTGGAATCGGCGCAAGGATGCGGATATCGGTCGTCGCGAGGGCGTAGGCGAGGTCGTCCTTGAGCGCCGAGACGCGGCCGACCTTCGTGCCGGGTGCGAGCTGGATCTCGTAGCGCGTGACGCGCGGGCCAGAGACGGTGCCAATGATGCGCGACTCGACGCCGAAGCTGCGCAGTGCCTCAACGAGCGTGACACCCATGCGATCGAGAGCGCCCTGTTCGACCTGCGCCTCTTGCGACTGCTTGAGCACCGAGGCGTCGGGCAGCTTGTAGTCGGTGTGTCGCACACGCGGCGTGGCGATTGCACCAAGGTCGATCGTCTCGTCGCCGCTCTCCTCGGGATGCAGCACGGACTCGGGCGTCTCGGCAACGACCCCGTCCTGCCACGACGGCTCGGCTGTCGGTTCCTGGGTCGGCTCGGGTACAAGCGTGGCTGCGGCTGCATCGGCCGACTCGTCGCCCCAGACATCGTGGATCGGGTCGGGATAGACAACAGCGGCGGCTTCGGCAGCAACGGGCTGCACGTGGTCGCGACGCGTGCGTGCGGCTTCGCGCTGCTCGATCAAGGCCTCTCGCTCGTCTTCGTCCTTCTGCAATGCGCGGCGCGCAGAGGCGTCGTCGATGCGATCAACGGTGGCGGTATACAGCTCGACGCAGGTGTCGGCAAAGGCATGCCAGAGCACGCTCAACTTCTGGCCTGCAAGCAAGATCACGCCCATCACAGCGAGCGCAACGATCAACAGCAAGACACCAGCATCGCCAGCAGCAGAGCCCAGCAACTGGTGCAGGTTGCCGCCGAGGAAACCACCAGCCTGCTCGGCTGCCTTGCCGCTCGTCTCGTCGTTCGACAGGGCAAGCAAGAGTGCGAGCAGGATCAGCGGCACGCCAGCGATGCGACGACGCATCGGCTTGCTGATGTTCTTCTGCAAGATCAGATAGCCACAGCCGACGAGGATGATCGGCAGGAAGATCGCAAACGCGCCAAAGGCCACATGCGAGCCGTCCCTCAGGCGCGCACCCACAAACGACCCGTCGATACCAATCCACAGCAGCATCGCCAAAAAGACACCGAGCAGCGTGCAGCCGATGCCGGCAACAAGGCGCGGCAGCGGGCTTGGTTGGCCACTCGGCTTGCGCGGCGTAGACGTGCGCGGAGCAGCCTTGCGTTTCGGCGCAGCAGTCGCACGGGTTTTCTTCGGGGCAGGTTTAGTCGTTCGCGAGCGTGTGGCCACCATTGGGTCTACTCCCCCGATCCCTGTTCTCCTGCCACGTCTCCAAGGATCCATCGAGGTGGCTCGCGCAGAGAATGATGAAGGTCGATCCGCAATTCAAAAAACGTTCGGCAAGGTCAGTCGAGCGCGGCAGGGCATCGTTGCGCGTCCTGACGAGCTTCAACGCCGCTGGCACCACCGCCGTCAATAGCGTGCAAACCTGGTCCTCGCGCTAAAGCGCTAGCCGTTCTACCCACGAACCTGCGACCCGATCTGCGGTATGGGTAGGCGCGGTTGTCATGTCCTCCCCACGCCATACGTCGTCCCGTAGGCGTGTAAGCAACTCACTTGGGCCGCTCCATAGCCAGGCGAGACCCAAGGCGGACACCACAAGTGCGCACTTGTCATGTCCGCCTTAGCCAACACGGCCGCGCGTAGCGAGTCCAGCTTTGCTGTTCGCTACGCTTCCAGCCATGTCGACTCTTGTCAATCAGTGGGAAGCGCTGCTCGCGGATGAGCCGGCCGATTGGGAGAACCTGTTTCTCGAGTTGCGCATCGCCGACAATGATCGGATGGAGGAGGCGGGTCTTGCGATCTGCGCGCTCAATCCGTGGCATGGCGAGTCGTGGCGGAGTGGCTGGTTTCGTTTCCGCGTAGCCCGCACGTTTGGCTATGGCGCTGACGACGCGTTGGCTCGCAACATGCTTGCGAAGTTGGATGGCAGGGGGATCTTGGGCGAGCTGGTGTTGCTTCGCTCGATCGATCACTTTATGCCGGTCCACACGCAGGGCACCGTTTAGGCCTGCGGGGCGACAATGGCGCCCTGGGTTCGCATTGATGGTGACGAGTTGCGTGTCGAGGATGCGCGCATTATCTGGTCGCCGGCGGTCTGTGCGAGTGCGGATGGCATCGCCTTCTGGTTGCGTGCTTCGGGCACGCGGTCGGTGATGCATCTGGCGGGCTGGGCGCCTGGCAATGCGGCGACGGATCTGGATGGCACCGAGGTGCGGATCGAGAACCCTGGCCCCGACGCCGGTGTCGATGGACGCTTCTTGACCAGCGCACGCGTGCGTTTTGGCCGTGTCACCAGCGAGCGTGCCGTGGTGAGTATCGACGGCGAGGTCGAGGCGCTCGAGGCGGGCGACGAGTCGCTCACAACCTTCTCGGCCGACCTCATCTGCAGCGTCGCCCCGGTTGCCGAGCGCGACCATTGCATCGGCTGTGGTG
>JAEMTW010000183.1 GCA_016462095.1 Thermoleophilia bacterium | reverse complement strand
GGCCTAGGACGAGTGGTAGAGAATCACGGGCATACCAAGCTCCGTGAACGCGTAGACCGCAACAGCATCACCAGCCGGAATTCTCACGCAGCCATGGGAGGCCGCGTACTCAGGGACATCGGGGAACTCGTGCATGGCGAATCCCTCAAAGAAGTAGGAGGCGTAGGGCAGCCAGGCCTTGAACGGCTTCGACCAGCTCATGCGCTCCTTCCGTGTCACGGTAAACGAGCCGGCCGGCGTGTTCCCCGTGATGCCGCTGGAGATGTGGATCAGCCGCGTCACGACCCCACTGCCATGCACGAGCATCATTACCTGTCGGTCGAGATCGATCTCAACGTGTGCAACACCTTCGACATGACGAGCCTGCGGCCGCTCCGCTCGCATCAATGACGCAACGGTCAACGCTGAAGCCACGCCGTTTCGCTCAAGCCGCGAGTAGCCTTGGAATCCCACCACGGCCTGCCACGTCGCATCGTCATAGGATCCTGTGACAAAGCGCGGCGCGAGGTAGGTCAGCCGCGCGAGGTCTTCCTGCATCGCACGCACCCCGGGACCACTGTCGCCGACCTTGAAGCCGCCGGGGAAGTCGGAGCCAGGATTACGTCCCGACTGGGCGCGAAACCCAATCGCAAAGTAGCCGGAAGCCGCCGCACGACCCCAGGTCGTCAACTTCTTGCGTCCCTTCGACATCGAGTCGCGCGTTGGTGTGTCCCACCCGGAAACGATCGCGCCATCGCCACCATCGATTACGGTCCAACCCGTCACCCAATCGAGCAACCCCTGTGACCAGCGCAACGAATCGGTCGTCGTGCGCGTCGTGCGCTTGAGACGCGCGGTGGTGGCGGGAACCAACGTGTCCACGGTGGTTGTGGTCTGCACGCGTGCGACATCGTCAAAAAGCACCGGCACCACCTTCGTCGCTGCCTCGAGCGAGGTCGTCAGCGCGTTTGCATTTGACTGCTTGAACCTGAACTGCCCGTCGCTCGACGGATGGACGCCGTAGACGAGATTTGTGTCGTCGAGGACCGTGGTCCAGTTGAGAGCAACCGAACGCGAGCCGTCGGGCAGATTAACGACGATCGGCGTCCTGACACCGGCACGCCGCAAGGCTTTGATGCTGAGGGTCTGCGTCCAAATCCAAGCCTCCGTGTCGCCGCAGGCGGTGGTTGCTGAGAACGTGCCGCAATTCGGATCGACGGCTGGCAGATACCAGACATTGTCCTTGCGTGGAAACCAGCCTGCTAGCGTCGACAGCCACGGCGACTGATCTTGCGTGGTCAGCGGTACGTTGGCGAGCAGCAGAATCAGGCCGCGCGCGTGCGCATAGCGCTGTAGCTTCTGCAGCGCAACACGGTGGACATCGTCATTCGCTGCGCTCGACACATCGACACGGACGACGTTGGCTCCGAGCATCGCGATCCTCTTGAACGCCATGGGAGCTGTGCTGACGTCTGGGGCGCGCAGTTCGACTCCCGCTTCGTTCGGGACAAATCGAGTTCCGCCCCACGTCACACCCCGCACCTTCATCTCGTGCTTGTTCGCGTCCATAATCCTGTCACCGGATACACGCGCGGGCCGAGCGTCAGCCACAGCGACGGCAACCATCGTCGCGACGAGCGCGAGCCCAATGGCAGTGGTCGCTTTACGCAGAACAAAGGAGGCCAACACACGAGAAATGTTCGTTTTGTGGGTGCCGTCTCCTCCCTGAAGGTATCCTATGCAGGTGCGCCGCCTCACCCTTGTTCTCACTGCCCTCGCCGCAGTCGGCCTGATGGCACCGCTTAGCGCGAGCGGTGCCGCCCTTGGCGTCGCTGCAGATGCGAGCCTGGCGGGCGGCTCCACGGCTGGCAACGCCTCTGCTGCTACGGCGCTCCACCTGACCTGGGCGCGCGTCGATGTCTCGTGGCCCTCAGTTGCGCCCACGCAGCCCACGACCACACGAATCCCCACGAGCCCTGGCTACGTTTGGACAAGCGTCGACACTCAGTTGGCTGCTGCCGCGTCGCTCGGCGCTAGTACGCAGGTGCTCCTCTCCGTCAGTGGTACCCCCGACTGGGCTCGGGCCGACGGTGGTGCTGGCGGCTCGGTCGGTGATCCGGCCTGGATGCCAAGGCGTGCCGCGTGGCAGAACTTCGTCGCCGCGCTCGTCACCCGCTACAACGGTACGTTTGCGGCCATCGAGATCTGGCCGCAACCGAACCTACAAAGCTCGCTCCGACCCCAGCGCCTCGCAGGTCGCTTCGTTGGCGCAGGCCTATTCAAGGTTCTGACGAAGCTGGCGACTGTCGAGATTCGCAAGGTCTCTGCAACGGTTCCGATCGTCTCCGGAGGCTTAGCGCGCACAGATCCTGCCAGCACGACCGACACGCCGCCGGTCACCTTTCTCCGCTCGATGTCCCGTACCCGGATGCTCTTCGATGTGGTTGGCATGCGACTGGTGCCGCCAACTGGTAGTGAAGGGCCGAGTGATCCGACAAACCTCTCGATCACTGACTCGGCTGGCATCGTGGCGGCCATTGACGCCTACTGGCCAGGCTCGCAAAAGAGCGTCTGGCTGACAGGCTACGGCGTCCCCTTCGGCCCGGCAGCAAGTGGCCTCAGCAGCGCAACCCAGAGCGCGGGCATCAGCAGTTTTCTGACCGCAACGGCTAACCCACGCGTTGGACTCGCGATTTGGAATAGCCTCGCCAACACCGCCACAGCACCCTACGGGGGCATTCTGCTCGCGCCGACCGCCAATCCGTTCGTTGCGCCGACAGCCGGCACGAATCCAGCTTGGGACACGTGGATCACCATCCTGCCGGTCCCAGTACCTGATCCTGTCCCGCCAACGCCCACGATCTGACCGCTACTCGCGCTGCAGTGCGAGGTGCAATGCGTCGTCGTGAAGCACGAAACCGAACGGCTCGACCAAAGCCAGTACGCCTGCATCCGCGATGTTGCTGACCAGGACAACCGCACGACACTCTCGTTGGCGCGCTGCGTCGATGGCCCGTGCCAGTAGACCAGAGCCCAACCGCTGCCCGCGCCCGTCGGGATGAACGTATAACTCAAGGATGCGGAGAACGCGGCCTTCCCCTGGGTCGGCAATGGTTGCGCGCTGCCAGGCGACATAGCTGTTGACAGTGCGGTCTGTGGTACCCACACGGACATCGCCAGCACTGATGCGCGGTAACACCCAGCTCCCCCAACCGGCCTGATCGACGAAGCGGGTGTCGCCTGCCTCCACTCGGTAGCGCTCCCAAAGCAACCCCAGCGCGGCAAGGTCGGCTCCAGCCGCGGGCCGGATCACGCTCCTACGTACTCCACCAGGGAAAGCACGGGCAGCTGACCGAGCCGCTCTCGACCTGCCAAGCCGCAGAGCTCGGCGACGAAGCAGGCGCCGACGGGGACGGCAGTGGCTTGTAGCGCCAGCGCAACGCTGGCCGCCGCTGTACCACCAGTCGCCAAGAGATCGTCGTGGATCAATACGCGCATCCCAGCCTCGATTGCCGTGTGTGCCAGTTCGAGCGAGTTCTGACCGTACTCGAGTGAGTACGACTCCGTCCAGGCCTTACCCGGGAGCTTGCCCGGTTTACGCGCCGGCGCGAAGCTACAGCCCAATGCGTGTGCCAGCGTCGGACCGAACAGAAAGCCGCGAGCCTCAGCGCCCAAGACCACGTCGGGCCGCAAGGGAGCCGCAAAGGCAACGAACCGGTCGATGATCTCGGCGACCACTGCCGCATCCGCCAGCAGAGGCAGCAGGTCGCGGAAGAGGATCCCTGGGCTGGGGAAGTCGGGGATCTCGTCGATGCGTTGCTGGAGATCGATCACAGCAGCACCGTAGCGATCATCGCCGAGCAGCGGCTCAGGTCCTGAAATCAGGTCCTGAAATCAGGTCTTGACGTCACGAACGAGCAGACGCTCGGTCAACTCGGCACTCAGTCCAGCGAGCTGCGCCAACTCGTC
>JAEMTW010000182.1 GCA_016462095.1 Thermoleophilia bacterium | reverse complement strand
CATTATAGGAGCGCAGCGGTTCCCCTGCATGTCCCAGGCGACGGTTCGAGAACGAGGGCGGACATGAACAGTGCGCACTTGTCATGTCCTCGGGCCAACTCCGAGCCTGACTTGATCCCGCTGGGTTAGACGAGGCCGTTGAGCGCCAGATCCACCAGCAGGGCGGGATCGCGCAGCGTCGGGGCGGCGGTTGGCCCGCGGGGAGCGATCACGAGGTCCTCGACGCGGGTGAGCTGTTGGAGTCGGCCGTCGGCGATCAGGGCCCGATCGACGGCGCCGAGCGTTCCAGCGAAGGTCGTCCAGACGGGCGTTCCGAGCACGACGGCCTCGCGATTCATCGTGCCACCCGCCGAGATGACGAGGTCGGCCGTCGCGACCAGGCTGCGCGCATCGACGGCGTGCTCGGGCACGATCACGCGCGGCAAGTTGAGCGCGCGGACCGCCGCTCCCTGCTCTGCTGTGCGCGGCAAGACCACTTGATCGACACAAGGGTCCGCCGACAGCGTTTCGAGTACCTGGTCGAAGAGCGGATTATCCGTGCGGTGATAAAGCGCGAGCTCGGGCGGCGGCCGCATGATCGCGAGCAAGGCGTCGGTCCGCACGCCGAGGCTCTCGCGCACCGACGGATCGGCTTGAAAGCCCCACAGCGCGTACTCCTCCTTGAGCCCCGGAAACCGCACGACCTGCGAGGCGCGCGCACCATGAGCGGTGATCGCCTCGACGGGGATCGCGTCGGGGATCAGGACCCGCGAGGCCAGCCGACAGTTGACGCCATGCTGCAAACGCGCACCCTCGTAATCGAACATCGTGACTGCGGGAAAGCCCAGCAGGCGCGCGACGACCGGCTGATCCGTCGAACCGTGCGCCAGCCCAACGTCGAAGTTGTGGCTCTTCGCCCAGCGCCGCAAGGCATGCACGCGCCCGGCCGCAGCACGACCCTTTCCGATCCGCGAGCGCCCACCATGGCTGCCAATCTCCTCGACCTGGAGACCGTGCATGGCGGCCAGCTCTGCCGTCTGCCCATACGGGCGCGCCGTCAACTCGACCGTTGCGCCCTGCGCTTCGAGCACGCGCACCAGCGGTGCCAGCACCAGCACGTGCGGTGCGTTGGTGAGGTCGATCCAGACGCGCATCGCGCCTTACGCGATCGGTACCAGCGCGGCCTCGAGCGCGCCAACAAGCGTCGCCTGATCGGCCGGGGGCAGCGTCGGGTACATCGGCAGCGCGAGACATTCGCGGGAAGCACGCTCGGTCTCCGGCAGGCTGCCGACCGCGTAGCCAAGGTCGGCAAAGACCGGCTGGAGGTGATGCGGCGTGTCGTAGTAGACGACGTTGCCGACCTCCGCCGCCTTCAAGGCAGCCTGCACTGCCCCGCGATCCTGACAGCGGGCGACGTAGAGGTGGTAAATCGGGTCGGCACCCGGCGCCGTACCGGGCAGCTCGACGAAACGATCGAGACCCAGCTCGGCATAGCGCGCCGCAGCGGCCTGGCGCAGGTCATTCCAGCCGGCCAATTCGGGGAGCAGGACGCGCAAGATCGCTGCCTGCAACTCGTCGAGGCGGGAGTTCATCCCGATCTGCGTAAACGTGCGCTTGTCCTTCGAACCATGGAAGCGCAACTCGCGGATGCGCTCGGCAATCTCGGTGTTGTTCGTGGTGACGAGACCGCCATCGCCAAAACCTCCGAGGTTCTTGGTCGGGAAGAACGAGAACGTGGCGATGTCACCGATCGCACCGCAGCGAACACCGTTGAGCGATGCGCCGTAGGACTGGGCCGCGTCTTCAATCAGGATCAAATCGTGACGATCCGCGATTGCTCGCAACTCCGCCATCGGTGCGGGATGCCCAAACAGATGGACGGCCATGATCGCTCGTGTGCGCTCCGTGACAGCGGCCTCAACAGCGGCTGGATCGAGCTGGAACGTGCCGGCATCGATGTCAGCAAAGACCGGCGTTGCACCCACGGCGCCGATCGATTCGGGAGTCGAGAAGAAGGTATAGGCCGGGCAGATCACCTCGTCGCCCGCGCCGATGTCGTAGGCGCGCAAGGCGAGGATCAAGGCATCGGTACCGTTGGCAACACCAACCGCGTGCGCAACACCAAGGTCGGCAGCGGTCTCGACCTCAAAGGCCTTGACGTTGGGGCCGAGGATAAAGACGCCGCTGCGAATCACCTCGTCGACAGCACTCGAAATGCGGTCGTGGAGCGGCTCCCATTGGCCGCGCAGATCCATCAGTGGTACGCCCATGTGCGGCAGGATACCGCCCTCGCCGGGATGGGGCGGTAGGCTGTGCGCGTGTCGGAGATGCCACGCATGGTTACGGATGCCGCTGGCGTCGACGAGGTCACCGCTGCGGCGCGCAACGCGGGCACCTGCACGCTCGATACGGAGTTCCTCTGGGAGAAGACGTACGCACCGCAACTGTGCCTTGTGCAGGTCGGTGTTGGCGACGAGATTTGGCTGGTTGACCCGCTCGCCGGTGCACCCCTCGAGCCGCTCGGCGAGCTGATCGCCGACCCAACGGTCGAAAAGTTGATGCACGCTCCTTCCGCCGATCTGATTGCCTTTGGACTGCACTTCGGCACGCTGCCGGCCAACGTTTTCGATACGCAGATTGCCGCGGGCTTCGTCGGGCTGACCGCCAGCGCAAGCCTCGATCGCCTGCTTGAGGCCGTCTTGAAGGTGCGCCTCGACCACAACGAGACGTTCTCCGATTGGAGCCGCCGGCCACTCAAAGAGACGCAGATGCTCTATGGCGCCGACGACGTCCGCTACCTCGCGCCGCTCGTCGCTGCGCTGCGCACATCGCTTGCCGAGCGAGGTCGATCCGAGTGGGCTGCTGCCGAGATTACCCGCCGCTTCTGCTCCGCCGACAGTGCTGGTGGCGACCCCGAACGCGCCTGGCGCAAGGTGCAGCGTCGCGGCCGCCTGTCGCCCCAGGCACAGGCTGTGCTGATCGACGTCGCTGCGTGGCGCGAGACCTCTGCTCGCCGTCGCGACCAGCCGGCTGGCTGGGTGATGAAGGACCCGACCGTGGTGGAGGTGGCGCGCGCGATGCCACGCTCTGCCAACGACCTGCAGCAGATCCGCGGGATGGGCAAGAGCCTGGGCGAGCGCGATACCGCCGAGCTATTGGCTGCGGTTGCCAATGGTCTGACGCGCACACCGCCACCCGCCGAGCGTTCCGTCCCTCAGCGCATCGCGAAGCAGGTCGAGGCCGTCGCCACGCTGGCCGTGCCGATGGCGCGCATTCGCTGCATCGACGCCGACCTCGCGCCCGAACTCGTTGCCAATCGCGCCGATCTCGATCGCTTCCTCGAGGCGGTCGTGGCGGATGAGGATCTCTCGACGTTGCCGCTTGGTCAGGGCTGGCGCAAAGAGTTGCTCGGCGACGATCTGATCCGCCTCGTCGCGGGCAAGGTCAGCCTGTCGTTGAACCAGAGCGCGCCCTTCCTGCGCATCGAGGACCGCTAGCGATGAACGCACGACGCCTCGCCTTGGCGGTCGGTGCCGGCAGCTTTACGCTAGTCGTCATCGCGATCCCGACAGACCTGATCCACAACCCGATCTTCGGCCGTCAGATCGAGGCCACGGTCTGGGCCTGGCCCGTCGCACTGCTGACAGCCGTGTTGGTCGGCGTGCTGGTCGCCCTCCCTCGCCCCTCCAGCTGCCGGCCTGCGACACGCACCGGCTACGTCGGTGGTGGCCTCGCCTATTTGGCTGTCGGATGCCCGACGTGCAACCACCTCGTCGTGCTCGCACTGGGCACGACCGGTGCACTGGCCTGGTTCGCGCCAATCCAGCCGTACCTCGCTCTGATCGGACTGGCGATCCTCGGCGGCGCGATTATGCACCGGGTCTGGCTGGTGCGTGGGGCGGACACCACATCCGCGCGGTTGTGATGTCCGCCTGAGGAGCAGCGGCAACTACTAGGACAGCGAATAGTCCTTAGGCGGACATCACAAC
>JAEMTW010000181.1:2302-3970 GCA_016462095.1 Thermoleophilia bacterium | reverse complement strand
TGGAGCCATCACCGCGAGGGCAGCCTCTGAGGCGCGTGCGATCGAGATCGTCTTGGTAAAGGCGGCAGCGGTGACACCGCTCGTCACGCGCGCATAGCCACTCGTGGGCAGCGTCGCCGGGATCCCGATTAGATAATTGCCGGCACTAAACGGCGTGTGCTGGCCCAGCAGCACCTCGCCGGCATGCACGATCTCGGCCAGGATCGCCTCGTCGTCGGCCGTGGCGAGCTGCATGTGCTCGGGGGCGTAGAGGTTGGCAACCTCAATTGCCTCGGCCTGGTCGCGCACGAGAATCGCGCCACCCACCACACCAATCGCACTGGCCGCATAGCTCCGTCGGGGCTCGGGGAGCAGCGCCAGGCGTTGAGCGAGCTCTGGCTGGACGCGCTCGATCAGTTGTTCGCTCCACGTCACGAGCACGCTCGCAGAGTCGGCACCGTGCTCGGCCTCATTGAGTAGGTCGGCTGCAAGCAAACCAACGTTGCACGAGTCGTCGGCAATGATCAGGCTCTCAGAGGCCGCCAAGATCTGCATGCCCACCACGCCGTGGCGCTGAATCTCGAGCTGGGCACTCGCCACGGGCGGGCTACCGGGCCCGAGCACCTTGCGGCAGGCGGGGATCGATTCGGTCCCAAACGCCAAGGCCGCCACGCCGGCAGGCCCATTGGCACGAAACACGTTGCGCAGTCCGAGCTGCTCGGCCACGACCAGCACCGCTGGGTCGACCTTGCCGTCTGAGCCAGGAATCGGTGGCACCACAACGGCGATCTCGGGCACGCCTGCCACGACGGCCGGCGTGCCAATCTGGACGAGCACGCTCGGGAAGGAACCCTTGCCACTCGGCACGAAAAGACCAGCGCTCGCGATCGCCGTGCGCTTCTCGCCGACCATCAGACCCGGCTCGAGCTCCAGCCGCCAATCGCCGTGCTGCAGCACCTGCTCGTTGAAGCGGCGGGAGTGGTCGATCGCGTGGCGAATCGCCGTCTGGACAGCCTCGGGCGTCTCGCTCTTGGCCGCAGCAAACTCTGCCTCGTTCACTCGCAACCCGGCTGGCTCCACGTGGCAGCCGTCGAACGTGGCGAGGGCACGGCAGACAGCCGCGTCGCCGTCGCGGCGCACCTCGGCGACTAACTCGACGATTGAAGCCTGCAGCCCAGGTTCGAAAACATCGCCAAGGCCACGCTCGAGCAGGGCGGCACGGTCCGTGGCCGTAGCTTCGGACCAACGGTGGACGCTGAGTGGTGCGGTCATGGCCGGAAGCCTACCCGGAGCCCGATCAGCGAGAGCCCTTAGCGGGGCTTGACGACGATACGGGTGCCGATCACGATCACCTTGTTCGAGAGCGGCGACAGCCCCGTCGGCATCACCTTTCGCACTTGGAAAACGATGCGCTTGCCCTTGCCAACCAGGACGCGTGGGCTCGAGGAGCGTGTCGTGAGGACCAACTTGCCGTCGCGGTAGATCTTGTAGACAGCACCCTTAGCGGTTGGCAGCGTCAGAACCAGCTGCTTCCCGACCCGGGTGGCTGTCGCAACACGGGGGGTGATGGCGAGCTTGGCGGCGAGCGGGCTTGGGGTACCTGCGGTGCGACTTGGGGTCGGAGTTGCGACTGGCTGCGGTGTGACGGGTTGCGGTGTGACGGGTTGCGGTGTGACGGGTGTGCCGCCG
>JAEMTW010000181.1:0-2202 GCA_016462095.1 Thermoleophilia bacterium | reverse complement strand
GTGCCGCCGATGTAGAGCAGCCGATTGGGGGAGCCGGCACCGGCATCTCCGACGCGATTATTCGAGGCGTTGCCGAGGACGTTCGTGGAGATCTCGCCCGTGGACGTGCTGCGGGTGCTGGCGAGCGTCAAGGCAACTCCGCCGGCGACATGAGGCGAGGCCATCGACGTGCCGGACAGCGTCGCGGTGGCAGTCGACGAGTCGTGCCAAGACGACATGATGTCGACGCCGGGAGCGAACAGATCGACGCAGGAGCCGTAGTCAGAAAAACTGGCGCGCTGGTCGTTGGCGTCGGTAGCGCCGACCGTGATTGCCGCCGCGGCGGACGCGGGCGAATTGCCACAGGCATCCATGTCGCTGTTGCCGGCGGCCACAACCATGGTCACGCCGTCGTCGATGACGGACTGCACCGCGGCGTTGAGCGCCTCGGAGTAGCCACCACCGAGGCTCATGTTGGCGACTGCGAGCTGGCCGGGTGCGTGGTTCGCTACGACCCAGTTGAGGCCCGCGATCACGTCGGAAAGGTTGCCCGAGCCGTAACAATCGAGCACACGGACAGGGACGATGCTGACAGACGGTGCGACGCCATAGTCTGCGCCACCAACAGTGCCAGCGACGTGGGTGCCGTGGCCATTGCAGTCCTCGGCGCCGTTGCCGTCGCTGACAGCCGTGTAGCCACTCTCGACGCGGCCACCAAACTGCGCGTGGTCGGAGCGTACGCCGGTGTCGATCACGTAGGCAAGCACGCCAGAACCACCAACAGCCGAGGCATTGGCGGCCTGCAGGTCCATGGTGCCGTCGAGCGGGAGGTCGCGCTGGTCGATGCGGTCAAGGCCCCACGAGGCCGCGCGAGGCGAACGCGCTGGCGCGCCGGGGGTGACGGCTGCGGATGGTGCCGAGGCAGGGCTCGTGCCGATCGCATTGGTGGCGGTGACGGTAACGGTGTACGCGGTGCCGTTGCGCAGGGAGCCAATCGTGCAGGCGCGCGTGCCTGCCGTCGAACACTTGCCGCCACCTGGAGTGGCCGTTGCCGTGTAACCCGTGATTGCGCTGCGCCCGTTTGAGGCGGGTGCGAGCCAACCGACGCTGACCTTGCCGTTGCCGGCAGAGGCTGTGACTCCTGTTGGGGCGTTGGGCGCGGTCGGTGCCTCTACCTGGGTAAACGTCCAGCCCAAGACGGTGCTACCACGCTGGCCACCGTAGCCATCGATTGCGATCTTGATTGTCGTGCCGGCGGTGACATTGACCGTCACCTCGCTCCAGAGGCCACCGCCAGAATCATCGTTTGCCGCGAGCGTCGAAAGGGCTCCAACGTTCGTACCGGTGTAGGCACCGAGCAGCGTGTCGTACGAGCTGCCTTGCGTACTGAGGGCAAACGTGCCGTCGGAAGGAGCCGTCCAGAGGTACCAGATCGACGCCGAGCCGCCGTAGCCCCCGTGGGTCGGCTCGTTGGTCTCGCGCGAGGCGTTGACGGTCGTGCCGGCGATCGAAGCCGTCGGACCGGTGATCAGAGCAGCGTCGGCGAAGGCATCGTTGTCCGGGGCAGGTACGGCTGTGATGACGCTCGAGTAGGCGCCGGTACTGGCGCTGTTGACCGCCGCCGCTCGGAACGAGTACGTCGTGCCGTTCGTCAGGCCGGTGACCGTCGCTGTAGTCGCATTCGAGATGCCGTCGACAACGGTCGTCCAGGCGCCGCCGCCGGAGGCCCGCTGGATGACGTAGTCGGTGATTGCGGCGCCGCCGGTGTCGGCAGGCACATCGAAGGTCAGCGTGATGCGCGCATTACCGGCAGTCCCGACAAGGTTGCGCGGTGCACTGGGGGCTGTCACGGGTCCGGGTGTGAAGGTGCCAGATGCCAGCAGCAGGTTGGGCGATCCTGCTCCTGTACCGGTGACAACCGACGGCGTGGCGGTGGCAAGCAGGCGCGAGGCGATCGTGGCAGGGGTGGCGGTCGCATCGGCACTCAGCAGCAGGGCAGCAACGCCAGCCACGTGCGGTGCGGCCATCGAGGTGCCGGAGATCGTGGCCGTGGCCGTCGTCGAGGTGTACCAGTCCGACGTGATGCTCGAGCCAGGGGCAAAGATGTCCAGGCAGGTGCCAAAGTTGGAGTAGGAGGCGCGGGCATCGGTGCTTCCCGTGGCGCCGACGGTAATGGCGGTGGGCTCGCTGGCTGGCGACGAGGTGCAGGCATCCGTGTTGGAG
>JAEMTW010000022.1:11246-15350 GCA_016462095.1 Thermoleophilia bacterium | reverse complement strand
GCCGCGGCCACGCCAATCGTGGCCCGCGCCGGCTGGCGCTCGACGCAGCCGTCGAGCTAGGCACGACGCTCGAGCTCGACGGTAAGGACGTCGGCGTGATCACCTCCGTCGCCGCTGCCCCTTGGCTTACCGAGCCGCGTGCGATCGGCATCGTGCGCGTCGACGTGCCAGAGGGCTCGGTGCTCACAGCCGGACCGATCACCGCGACAGTCTTGGCGTAGGGCAAAGCGCGAAGCTCGGGTCGACGCGCGTGACAGGGAGGACATGACAACCGCGCGGATGTGGTGTCCTCCCCGCCAAACGACACCTGAGCTGATCTGCTTTTGTGGGGAGGACACCACATCCGCGCGGTTGTCATGTCCTCCCCCACAAACGAGAAGAGGACCCCGGCTGGTGCCGAGGCCCTCTCGTTCTCTATGCGCCCGGGACGATTCGAACGTCCGACTTCTGCCTCCGCAAGGCAGCGCTCTATCCCCTGAGCTACGGGCGCGCAGCGAGTGCGCAGAATACCGGACTTCCGGTAGTCGGCGCGCCCATCAGTATGGACGGACGGCGCCGGCGTAGGCGCTCATCAGTGGCGAGATCTTGACAACGTCCCCTGTTTGGGGTGCGTGGATCATCTGACCACCGCCGATGTACATGCCCATGTGGTGCAGATCCGAGTGGAAGAAGACGAGATCGCCAGGTAGCAGTTGGTCGGCCGGAACACGAACACCCTCGTTCCACTGAGACCCCGTGAAGTGGCTGAGACCAACCCCGACTTGCGCGTAGGCATACGAGGTTAGGCCCGAGCAATCGAAGCCTCCTGGCGCACCGCCACCCCAGACGTACGGCGTGCCGAGGTACTGCATCGCCACGGCAACTGCCTGTGCGCCAATCGAACCATCCGTTGGCGGCAACTCGATCGGAGCGCTGAACTCGGCGCTCCCTGCCACGGAGCCGCCAATCTCAAAGTCCTGATTGCCGGAAGCATTCGTTGCCTCCTGCTGTGCTGCGAGCGCTGCCATCGCGGCCTGGCGGAGTTGCTCCTGTCGCGCGGCTTCCTCTTGAATCAGCGCCGCAATCTCATCTTCAAGGCCGGCCACCAGCGATTTTGATTGTGCGATACCAGCATTGATTGCCTGCTTCTCCTGCGCGCGCTGCTGTTTCAGCGTGGCCGCGCGATCCTCTGCAACTTCGAGGGCTTGGCGTTGTCGTTTGAGGGTGCGCTTATCCGTGCGAAGCCCATCAATCAGACCTGCCGCCTGGTTTTGCGAACGGTCGAACAGTTCGGACACGGCGAGAATCTCCGACAGCGATTGCTGTCCGAGGATGGAGGCGATGAGGTCGGGCTCGCCGACACGATAGGACTGCTGTAGCTTCGAGCTGAGTTCGGTCTGCGAGACCTTCAGGTTCGATTCGGTGACTGCGATCTGCTTCTTGTTGAAGGCAATATCGGCATCGACCTGTTTGAGTTCCACGACGGCTTTGTTGTAGCGCTCGATCGCAGGCTCGAGTTGCGCCCCGAGCTCTGCCAACTGAGCACGGGCGGCCTCGGCTTGGGCACGTTTGCTCGAAACATCGCTGTTCGGCGCAGCCGAAACGGGCAGGGCGGCGACAAGCACAACGCCAACGGCGGCGATCACAAAGATCAGACGGAAAGCAGATGTGGAGTGTCGGAGAGGCAAGCGGAGTCTTCGGATTCGCACCGTTTCAAGGCATTCCTGCGCCGAGATGCAATCAACCAGCGCCAACGAGACGATGATTGCGCCGAATGGCGTTGGATTTGAGTTCTGGCCAACCGTACCATCGGTTTTTTCGAACAGGCATTGCGGTTGTGCAACGGCAACGTGCCGATTGCCGCGGATCGGCTCGCCGGTTGCGCATCGCACCAGAAGGCGGCACTATCACCCCATGGACGTCGTCTGGTGGGTCATCGCCGTGTTGGTGATCTTTGGGATCGTGCTCTATTCGGTTGGACAGGTGCTGCTGCGCGGCCCAGCCACCTCTGGCGTACCCAAGTCGGGCGGCATGTTGATGCTGGTCGGCGGGACGATGGTCGTGACGGCGATCATCCTCGCGATCGCGCACGTCGCACTCGGCCTGTTCTGACCCGCGCGCAGGAGACGCGGGCGCTGGTATCGTGCTGCGCAGAGGCGAGATAGCTCAGTTGGTAGAGCACGCGACTGAAAATCGCGGTGTCCCCGGTTCGAGCCCGGGTCTCGCCACTCTCTTAGGAGCGTGGGACGGCGATCAACGGGGCGAGGTTACTCCCGCCAAAGCGCAGATGAACGCTTGGTCGTCTCAAGCATTTCCTCTGCAAGCAGTTCCGCGAGCGCGTCGTCTACCGTCTGATCCTCGATCGCCATAGTGTGCCGCGTCCGCTGCAGATCGCGGTCAACCACCACGCGGGCGCGGCGATCAACAACCGCTTCGAGCGTGTCGTTGGGCACGAGTGCGTAGACGAGGTGGCAATCGAGCGCCTCTGCTGCACGACGTAGAGAGTCGAGGCGGATGCGGCCATCGAGTTCCGAGCGCTCGAGTTGGGCGACGGCCTGACCAGAAATGCCAAGCCGGCTGGCCAGGGTTGAACGTGGCATCAACAGCGCACGGCGGAGCGCGTAAATCCAACCCTTGTTTGGGGTATCCATTGGAAATGCGCGCCATGCGGCAAGGCGCCCATCAAGCATTCGACGTTGCTGAGTCTGCGTTGTCATGCCCGCACCGTACCACAGAAATCAATCTATACCTTGTATTTATTTAGTGTAAAAACAAGTTACACATTGATATTTTTGCGATGAACCCGCTCTCACACGGCACCCCGCCGCCTACTTCGCGGTGATGCGCACGGGGAAGCTCTTGAAGCCATTCGTGAAGTTCGAGTAGAGGCGCCGCTCTTGGCCTGTCTGCTCGATCGACTTGAGGCGCGGGAAGAGCTGTTCGTAGAGCACCTTGATCTCGAGGCGTGCGAGGTGCGTGCCGATGCAGTAGTGCGGACCGCCACGGCCGAAGGCGAGGTGCTCGTCCTTCTTACGAGAGAAGTCGAGCGTGTGTGGGTTGTCGAAGACCTCGGCGTCTCGGTTGGCTGGGGCGAACCAGACGACGACGCGTTCGCCCTGCTTGATCTCGACGCCGCGGATCTCGGTGTCCTCCGTCGCCGTGCGGCGGAAGTGCCAGACGGGCGAGGCGATGCGCACGAGCTCGTCGACGGCCTGGTCCGTGACGCCGCCGGGCTGCGAGAACTCGCTCATCGCGCGGTCGTCCTTGAGGAGCGCGAGCAGGCCGAGCGCCATCGACTGGCGTGTCGTCTCGTTGCCGGCCACGACGAACAGGGCGAAGTTGTTGTCGAGGTCGCGATCGCCAAGTGGGCAGCCACCGACCTCCATGTTGGCGAGGATCGAAAGCACGTCATCTTTTGGTGCACCGCGACGTGCGTGAATCGTCTGGCGCCCCATTGCACACAACTCAGCCGCCGCCTCGCTGCCGAAGGGGAGGTACTTGAACGCCTCGGCCTCAGGCGAGCCAGCGACGTGGATCGCGATCTCGGGGTCAGAATCGATGATCATGCGATCGCCAAGCTCGATCAGGCGGTCGAACTGCTCGGGTGGCAGGCCGAGGATGGTGCCGAGCACGCGAATCGGGATCAGTGCGGCGATGTCGTGGACAAAGCAGATGTCTTGCTTCTCGAAGGCCTCATCGAGGACCTCGTCGACGATCACCCGCAGCTGGTCTTCGTAGCGACCAATCGACTTTGGCGTGAAGTCGCGCGCGAACGGCTTGCGCCACTCGTTGTGCAGCGGCGCGTCGGTCTCCATAAAGTTGCGGCGCGCTTCGAGCACATCGGGCTCGACATGGCCGATGCGCGCCGATCCGCCGGCCTCGGACGAGAACGTCTTGGCGCGCTTGAGCACATCGAGGACGTCGTCGTACTTCGTCACGCACCAGAAACCATCGTCCTCATCGGGGTGCCGATAGACGGGCGCCTCGCGCTGCATCCACTCGAAAATCTCCCATGGCTCACGATCCACGAACAGGCCGTGGTCGAGCAGGTTGAACTGAGGAATTTCCGTTGCTGCCATGGGGGGAGACCTCCGGAGGGTTGGCGCTAGCCTAGCGGATTGGATC
>JAEMTW010000022.1:6193-11146 GCA_016462095.1 Thermoleophilia bacterium | reverse complement strand
TGCTGCCATGGGGGGAGACCTCCGGAGGGTTGGCGCTAGCCTAGCGGATTGGATCCAGAATCCAATCCCCGCCATGCGTGGGTACCGGTCCGACGATATTCGGGTTGCTCTGTGAAAACCCCTGGGAGTAGACCCAACCAGAGGTTCAGGTACCGTTCCCGCATGGCAGTAGCAGCATCCCCCAACGTTTCCGACATCAACCTGACGGATCTCGAGACCTTCGTCGAGCGCACGCCGCACGATTGGTTCAAGCGCCTCCGCGACGATGCTCCCTGCTACTGGCAGGAAGAGGTGAATGGTCGCGGCTTCTGGTCGGTCACGCGCTACGACGACATCCTCACGCTGCAAAAGCAGCCGCTGTTGTTCTCGGCCGGGGTCGGCGGCACCAGCCTCGACGATCTGACACCCGAGCAGGTCGAGTCGCGCATGTCGCTGCTCGACATGGATCCGCCGCGCCACTCGCGTCTGCGCGCGCTCGTCAACCGTGGCTTCACTCCTAAGGCCGTCAAGGTCTACGAGGATCGCATCCGTGGACTGATTCGCGAAATTCTGGTTGAGACGATGCCGCTTGGCGCGTTCGATTTTGTCGAGCACATCTCGGTCGAGCTGCCCATGCAGATTCTGTCCGACATTATGGGCTCGCCCCTCGAAGATCGCCACACGCTCGTCTCGCTCGGCGACCGCCTGCTGGGCAACACCGAGCCGGACTTCGTCGGCGACCTCGTCAAGGACCAGACCGACCTCTCGCAATACGCGCACCTGCCCTTCTCGAGCCCCGCCGCGCTGGAGATGTTCGACTATGCGCTCGGTCTGGCCGACCTCAAGCGCAACAACCCAGGCGAAGACGTCGTCACGATCCTGATCAACTCGGAACTCGACGGCGACACGCTCTCCGACCATGAGTTCAAGCTCTTCTTCCTGCTGCTGATCACCGCTGGTAACGAAACGACGCGCCACTCGATGTCGCACGGCATTGCTGCGCTCCTTCAGAACCGCGACGAGATTGCCCGGCTCTGCGCCGACCCGACGCTCGCCGGCTCGGCCGCCGAAGAGATCATCCGCTACGCCACCTCCGTCCACCACTTCCGCCGTACGGCGACCGAGGATGTCGAGTTGCACGGCCAGCAGATCAAGGCGGGCGACAAGGTCGTCTTGTGGTTTACCTCTGCAAATCGCGACGAGCGCATGTTCCCCGACCCGAATCGCTTCGACATCACCCGCACGCCCAACAAACACATGGCGTTCGGCCTCGGCGGTCCGCACTACTGCCTCGGCTCGCACCTCGCGCGCCTCGAGATCAAAGTCTGGCTGGAGGAGCTCGTTCCCTACCTGCCCGATCTTTACCTCAACGGCCCAATCGACCGGATGCGCTCGAACTTCTTCAACGGCATCAAGCGCATCCCCGTCCGCTACGAGGGATCCACCACCTAACGTCGACCAACTTTGCTTTGGGGTCAGACCCCAAAGCAAAGTCAACTCTGGCTCGTTGGGGTACGCTTGCCCTGCACCACTTTTGGAGGAGAGACGGATGCTGGCAGTACGGCTACACGAGGGCGATCAGGCCCTGCACTTCGACGAGATTGAGATCCCCGTTGCCAAGAGCGACGATGAGGTCGTCATCAAGGTCTCGTCCTGTGGCGTCTGCTTCTCCGACATCCATGTGGCCAACGGCGAGTTCGGCGGAAAGCCGCGCCCGATGACTCTCGGGCACGAGGTGACCGGCTGGACCGAAGAGCACGGCAACGTCTTCGTCTACACGCCGTGGGGCTGCGGCAACTGTCGCTTCTGCTCGGCGGGCACCGAGATGATCTGCCCCGACAGCCACGAGGCCGGCCTGTTCGACCAAGGCGGGTATGCCGAGTACATGCTCGTGCCGCACCGCCGCTACATCTTTCCGCTCGGCGATCTCGATCCGATCGATTCTGCCCCGCTCGGCTGTGGTGGCCTGACGGCCTTCCGTGCCGTCCGCCACGCCCTGCCGTTCCTCGGCAAAGGCAAGCGCGTGCTCGTGCTCGGCGCTGGTGGCCTTGGCCAGTACGCGGTGCAGTACCTCTCCCTGCTGAGTGACGCCGAAGTCCATGTCGGCGATCCCGATCCCGCAAAGTGCGCCACCGCGAAAGAGCTCGGCGCAACCGAGGCTGCGAACCCTGCCGACCTCGAAGGTCCCTACGCGGCCGTGCTCGACTTCGTGGCGGCACAACAGTCGCTCGAAGACGGTGCGCGCCTGCTCGATCGCACGGGACTCCTGATCGCGATCGGCCTACACGGCGGCCGCATCCCCTTCGGCTTCGGCGCCGTGCCCATGGAGTCGCGACTGATGACGAGCGTCTGGGGTTCCCTCGCCGACTTCGGCGATCTGATCGCGCTTGCTCAGAAGGAGCCGATTCGTCACGTCGTCGAGCGCTTGCCGCTGAGCCAAGCCCAAGTCGCGCACGATCGTCTTCGTGCCGGCGACGTTAAGGGCCGCTTCGTCCTCGTGCCGTGATGATCCGCCCCGCTCAGGCCTTCGGTGCCGATGCAAGCCTCGTTGAGGTAGCGCCCGGCGTCTCGCTGAGCGTGACCGATCGCGGCGAAGGTCTACCGCTCATGCTCTTGCATGGTGTCTCGATGAGCGCCGCGTACTTCCACTCCGTCATCGACCCCCTCGTCGAGGCGGGCTACCGGGTCGTCGTGCCGGACCTGCGCAGCCATGGCCGCTCGCCTGCGGTCGAGGGTGGCCACACGATTGGGCAATACGCGGACGACATCAACGCGTTGCTCGACACACTCGGGATCGACCGTTGTGTGCTTGTCGGCTGGTCGATGGGCAATCTTGTCGCGTGGGAGCTGCTGCACCGCCACGGCCGTGAGCGCGTCCTCGCACACATCAATATCTCGCAGGGTCCAACCGACCTGCAGACCGACGAGTTTCCGGACGCGCCGTTCTCGCTCGAGGACATCCATGGCTTTATTGCCGGCTGCCAGGCCGACTACCGCGGCTCGATGGAGCACTTTGCGCCCGTCATGTTTAAGGACGACCTGTCTGCTGAGGATCTTGCGTGGTGCGCCGACGAGTCGTGTCTGGTCGGCGCCAATGCGGGCTGCAACATCCTGCTCGATCAGACGCTCTACGACGCGTGCGAGGCAATCGCCTCGGGCACAGTGCCGACGTTGAATATCTGGGGTCGGGATGAGGGATTGATTCCGCTCTCGATGGGCGACTGGTGCGTCGCCAACATTTCGGGTTCCACGCTGGTGATCTTCGAAGGCTCGGGGCATTGTCCTCAGCTCGAAGAGCCTGCGCGGTGCGTCGAGGCCATCACCGCGTGGCTCGGCGAGACCGTGAGCGTCTAGATGGGCATCACAGTCCTGCTCGGCATCATGTGCGCGCTCTCATGGGGTCTGCCGGAGGTACAGCTCGCACGCGCCACCCGTAAGCTCGGCATCATGCCGACGGTGATCGGTTCGATTGCGATCGGCCTGCTCGTCACCTCGCCGATCCTCTTTCTCACCGACGGCTTGCCGCACATCACGACGCGAGGCGCGGTGCTCATCATCGGCATGGGCATCCTGACCTTTGGCGGTTATGTCGTCGCCTTTAGTGCGTTTAAGACAGGAAAGCTGACGATTGTCGCGCCGACGATTGCCTGTGAGGGCGCTGTTGCGGCTGTCTTCGCAATCCTGCTCGGCGAATCGTTGGACACGCGGATTCTGCTGCTGTTGCCGATCGCTGTGTTTGGTGTCGTGCTGGCCGCGATGGGGACAAGTGAGGACGGACAGTCGAGTGGTGCCTTGAAGGCTGCCGTTGCCGCTCTGATCTGGGGTGGCATCTTGACGATGGCCGCTCCGGTTGCGGATGAGGTGGGTGTGATCTGGGGGTTCGTCCTCGTGCGCGTCGTGGCGCTGCTGATTGCCCTGCCGATTTGTCTAAAGCTGGGCGTCGTCGGCAAGGCGCGCCTCGATTGGAAGAACGTGGCGGCCTGGGGCATCGGCGACTCGGTCGCCTCGCTCCTCTTTATTGCCGCCGCCGACCGTGGTCCGGTCGCAGTCGCCGGCGTGCTCGCTGCTCAATTCGCCACTGTCGGTGTGATCGTCGGCATGGTGTTCCTCAAGGAACGCCTGCGCCTCCGCCAGTGGATCGGCATCGTTACGGTGATCGTCGCGATCTCAGCGATCGCGGCCACCGGCGCCGGCTAGCGACACTTTGGGCCCGGGCCCAGAATGTCGCCTTACACCGATTACGCTCTGCGCATGCCTCACGTCACAGTCAACGACGCTGACCTCCACTACCTCCAGGCTGGCTCCGGCGACGACATTCTGTTGCTCTGCGGGCTTGGCGACGATGTGACGGCGTGGGACGGGCAATTTGGGCCGCTCAGCGAGCACTACCGGGTGACGGTGATCGATAATCGCGGCGTCGGGCGCTCATCGCTACCCGACGGCGAATTTACCGTGCGCGACCTGGCCGAGGACGCCGCTGGGCTCTGCTCGGCACTCGGCATCGACAAGGCGCACATGATGGGATTCTCGATGGGTGGAGCGATCGCGCAAGAACTCGCGATTGCACACCCAGAGCTAATCTCGAGCCTCGTCATTGTCGGGTCGTGGTGCTACTCCGACCGCCTCTTTCGCACGTTTATCGAGACCGCCGAGTGGAGCGCAGGCACCGCCGACGACGAGCGCAAGTGGCTGATGGGCTTTCTCGCCTCCACCTATTCGGTCGCCGTCTTCGAAGACGGTCGCGTGGATGCCTTTTGCGAGGCCGCACTCAACAACCCCTACCCTCAGTCCACCGAAGCCTTCCAACGCACCGCGCGCGCGATCCTCTCGCACGACACACGCGACCGCCTACCGCAGATCGCCGCACCGACGCTCGTTCTCTACGGCGAAGAAGACGTCATCTGCCCGCCACGCCACTCACGCCAGATCGCATCGCTGATACCGGGCGCCGAGCTGCTCGGCGTACCCGCACAG
>JAEMTW010000022.1:4637-6183 GCA_016462095.1 Thermoleophilia bacterium | reverse complement strand
GCTAGTCGGCGTTGACAGGCGACATTTTGGGCCCGGGCCCAGAATGTCGCCTCACAACGATCAACAGCAGTCGCAGCCCATGCCATGCCAATCGCGCATGTGGTTGCGCACGCGATCGGGGATCACCTCGGCCGGGTAGTACTTCTTGTAGAAGTCGAGGTCGAGGTGCTGTGCCTGGTACCAGACGGTCATCATCATCGGATCGATCGTCGCCGGGAAGCGACCATACGTATTCCAGATGTAGTTGCACATCGTCTTCGTAGCGGCGATCGCCTCGTCCGACGGGTGCGGCATCTGCTCGATGGCCTGACGGTTCGTCCACGGGATGGCGCGCGTCTTGTCGGTGAAGATGCCTTTCTTGCCCCAACGAATATCGACAACGCTGTCAACAGCCTTGTCCATGTTCTTCTGGAACGGCGGCATCGCGGCCTCGAAGACACCCTTGAGACCAACCGGCACTGACTCGCCTGCGCCAAGCGGGGCATCGTCGGGGATCTTGAGCATCTCGAAGCCGAGCGAACCACACGGCCCCTTGCCGCCGATCTCGTGCCAGTACTGCTCGCCACCCATCGTGACGCGACCCTTGCCGCCGTTGAACGGATGGCCGCCGAGGCCCATCGCCTGCGTGGCGTGCATCAGGTTGCCGACCATCAGGCCCTGCTCGACGCCATTGGCATCGACCATCTGCCAGCGCTCGAACTCCCAGAAGTCAACGGCATGCGCGGGGTCGAGGAGGCCCGACTTGACGTACTCGCGCAGCGGATCGCCACCGAGATGAGGATCGACCAGGTAGTAGCCGTGCGGCCGATCGAAGTAGAGCAGCATCGCGGAGATGCACTGACGCGTGATGTCCGTGATCGGCATGAACATCGACGTGCCCTGAGCGTTCGGGATGCGATGGTTGAAGGCGAACAGGTTCGGACGATCGCGTGGAACCAAGAGCCGCTTGTCGGCCAGCTTGACGGCCTGCCGATACAACTCGTTCGGCGCGTTCTCGTCGGCGAGCTGGTTGTGCTTCTTCGGGCGCACATCGCGCTGTGGCAGCGCGAAGACGCCATCATCGTTGGTCCAGAACAACTCGACGTTGTGGTTCGCAAGCGGCGAGGGGTACGTGCGGCCGGTAAACGAGCCGATCTTATCGCCACTCGTTGAATCGCCATCCTCGTCGAGGAAAGGCCACTCCTCCGTCGCGAGACCCGAGATGCCCGTCGCAGCGGCGACGAGGATTGCCTCCTCCTCGAACGCGAGCGGCACTGGCTCTTTGTCGGACTTGAAGCCCAGCGGCCCAGTCAGCTCGGCGCCAAGTGCAAAGCGACGCGAGCGGCGCGTGAAGATCGACTCGAGCACCGGAAATGCCCGTGCCTGCGCAAGCGCACCAGGGTGCACGGTCGGCCGCGGAACCAGCTTGCGGCGGCGCTCCGGCGTGACCTTCGCCGACTTGAACTTCGGTGTGGCGTTGCCAGCTGCCTTGACGCGTGGCTTGGCAACCGCCGGCTTCGCCTTCGGTGCAACTTTCGTTGCGGCCTTCGGTGCGACCTTCGGTGCG